>CAMZKS010000061.1 GCA_947311285.1 uncultured bacterium
CATTAAATGTGAAGCTAAGCATTGTAGAATCACCCAGCTACTCAAAGATTTAGAACTAAGCGACCAACACGAGTTTTATTTGTGTGGTAATGGCGCTATGGTTAAATCGGTTCAAGAGATTTTAGAGATTCTAGAAGTTGAAAAAACGCAAATTTTCATGGAACGGTTTAACTAATAACGCAGATTTAACCCTCTAGCTAAAATCAAAACAAGACCGGTCTCTATAAACGCTTTTTAGCTTAGAGACGGGTCTTTCCCAAGTTAGAGACCAGTCTCTATTTTTCTCGTACCTCAACACGCCGTCCTGGGGTATTTGCCGCTACCTCTGGCGCGTACATTTCTTCAACCCTAGCGGGCAACCATTCAAACGCACCTTTCAAACGTGGACGCAACACATACGAAATTTCGTGCGTTCCTGCTGGCAGGTAATCAATAAAGAATCGAGCTCGATCATTTCGGTACTCTTTGTGTTTAACTAATGGCCGACACCACCCCCAATCACAATCTTTATTACTTTCGGCGTTGTTTAGCGTTTGATCCGCGTTATCTAAATCAAAATTAACAATCTCGGTTCCACTTGGAATTAAATCTTCGACCAATACTTGTCGGTGCGGTTTGGCCGTAACCACTTTAAGTTTTACTTGATAGTTTTGCCCAAGCCCTAAATTATCATCCCAAGACAGCGGCGTTACGGTTTCACCAAAGGCACTCACCTCTCTCTCAATCCAGAATCCACGACTATTTTCGACTAACGCGTCTGCAGGCATTAAATCGGTTAACTGAATATCAAGCAATACCGGTTTCGTCGTTTCAAGACGGTAAGACTGACTGTTTGTAGTGTCAAACATTGATTCATACACTTGTACTTGATCTAAATCCTTAAGGCCGCCTTTAAGCAATGTTTCGTTATTGGTTTCATTACTAAAGGTGAACTGAGCCCCAACTAAATTTGATTCTTGCGTTTGCGCATAAAGCGCTAACGTTTTAAGCACGCGAACCGCCGAGCTCCCTGAAAGTTTTTGTTTTTTACTTTCGGCTAAATATCGGGCAATCGTTTCCCATTCATTCTTAAATATATTTTCATGCATAAAGGTTTCTAACACTAAGGCCGTTAGTCTCTCGTCTTGCGAAAAGAAAGCCCCGTTTGTTTCTGTCCAAAAACCATAACGGTCTTCACGGTTATAACCGTGCTTTATAGCTTCAATGTATTTCATTTTAGTCGTCACCAAGGCCGGTGGTAACACCTTCACTTTTTCCGCCGCTCGTAACCACCATACCTTCGCTTCTATACTTTCAGTATAATTTTTTAGGAAAGACAGATCGTTCACCGTAATGCGATCGTAATTAAACAAAACCGCCGCGGCTTGCACCCGGGCGATAGCACTTGGGCATCTCCAGCTGTTATTACCACATTCCTGAAACACTTTTCCTCGTAACCAATCCGCCGAATTTTCTAGCTTCAGGTGGTCAATCGGTACTTGATACTGTTCAAGTAGAGGCGCTTCTTCAAGCACTTGAGTTGTAACCCAAAAGTTAGGCGCGTCGCTTTGGGCCCAGAAAGCAAATCCACCACCGTTCACAAATCCTTTTTGAATCTGATCTCGTATTTCTACTAACGTGGCTAATGCTGGTGCTGGAGATTCTTTCCCCAGCGCTTTATTAAGATTTAACTGATACAGTTTTGCAACTAAGGCCGACAAACGTTGCTCAGTACAACCATAGTTAACAGCCGCAGCGACATCAATAAGTGTTTCCAATGAATTTGAGAGTGAACCAAAAACTTTCACCTTAAGATTTGATGAAAGCGATTGCGCCGCCGGAACTACTTTTAAGTTGTATGTAGCTTCCACTCGTTGAAATTCTGCGGCCGATAATGTTTGCGCTGCCGGCTGCACTCGTCGAGCCAAAGTAGCCCCGTCTTTTAAGCCCGTCGTCTCTCCCTCTATTTCAAATTTTAAATCAACCATTTGCGCCTCCGCCGTTGGTTTTACTTTAACGGTAAAGAACACTCGGGCTTCCTTTTCCACAGCAATAGTTTTGGTGTCATCACCCACCACTTCTAGAGCTTCTGGAAGATTTAACGCTACTTTAATATTTTCTGTTTCAACTTCACGGTTATCGCGGTAAACCAAAAGCCCCATTTCAACCGTATCCCCCGCTTGTAGGAAATTCGGTACAATTTCTGAAACGAGCAAAGGCAGCGTTACTTGAAAGTCTGCTATCTGAGTTCCAAAGGCATTCTTCTTGGTTGTCCCAGCCGCGAATATATTCCAAGTCGTTAGGTTATCAGGCAACTTAAAGGTAGCCGTTCCAACACCGTCATCGCCTGTTTCAAAGTTAGAAATGAAGGCCGCCGTATCGCGAAAATCTCCGCGTGGCTTAAAGTCGTCCCCTTTACTCCCCCCTCCGCCACCAAAGCCCATGGCCATTCGGTCTGAGAGTATTTCTACTTCTTTCATAATAACTTCCATTTCATCTACTGAAATAAAGTTCGCTAGTGTATGAAATGTTGTAACACCCAGCGGCCAATCACCAATAAGAGAGGTTATTAAATCTAGTGGCACTCTTGATTTTAAGGCCAACAAGGTTTGATCCACCACCGCCACGGCTACTTCGGCAGGCACTCCCTCTCCATTGACTTGAGTCTCAATGCGCAATTGCACTTCGTCTCCAGGACGGTACACGCTTTTTTGTGGTACCAGCTTAACACTCAATTCGCGGCTTGGGTCATTAATTTTAATTGGATGGGCGCCCCACTTAACCTGCATTTTTCCTTCACTATCTACCCCTTCCATTAAGATGGAAACAAATACATTCGGACTCATCCAATCTTCGATTTCAAAACTAACCGTATTGCTGGTTCTATCAAATTTAAGATTTTCTAGTACTTCCCCACGCTCGAGTGTGGCGTGCACTCGTGTGGGTGTAAAGTCAGCATTAGGCGCAAATACTTCGGCCGTTTCGCCGATTTTATAACTATCTTTACTCGGAAATAACCACAAAATTTTATTGGTATTATTTTGTCGAACTTGACTTAAGTTTGAACCCGATACCCAGAAATATTTTTTTATTTTAACCGTACGTTTTTTCAAGTCTTGAGTTTGAAATTCAAAGGCATACTCACCACCATCTGCCGGAGACCGTACAGAAAACTCAAATTGACCGTTATCATTTGTTTCAGTAAGAATGCTATCAACTTCTGCTTCAAGTGATTCCCACTCTCCATAAAATTTACCATCGGCATTTTTACGTTCATTTCGTACCCATTTAGTCTGCAAGACTTTTAGTTTCACCTTTGCGTTGGATTGAATCAAACCTTCTAAATCTGTAATTGAACCAGAAATTTTAATACCCTCTTCTGGCGCAAAAAAATGTGGCACAGCTTGTAATTTTATTTTTCGGTCAGACACACTAAACGGAATCGACAACTCCGTAGAGCTAATCTCTGCATCGCTCACATTAACCGTGGCGTTAACGGTTAACAAATTCCAATCAATCTCATCAAGGTCTAAGTTTCTTAAATCAATCGGCAGCACTAACACTCCATTTTGGTCTAACGTGCCTTCGCCTCGGGTCAGCACTTTGTCTTTTTTAGCTTGTGATCCCCAACACCAAAAACGACAAGGTTCGTTTCCAAATAAAGTAATCGTGTACTTAACGGGGCGATCGACTATCGCAC
>CAMZKS010000062.1 GCA_947311285.1 uncultured bacterium
ATGGAAGTTTTTTTTGTGCAGTTAAAAATTCAAGGTCGACCTTGAAAAACAAAAAACTAGTACATGACTAGGGTTGAGGTAAATCAAGGTCGACCTTGATTTAAATGCTTCTTGAAGCTGGCTGTTACTGATTTTCCTCAAAACTAAGTTTATCTAAATCCTTATGTACCTTACTAGGATCAAAATTAGCGCCGTTCATACTAATATAAACGCCTGGTTTTAAAAATTGGAATGATGCGGTTGCAAAACCTAAATTGTATGAGGCATCTGTTGTCATAAAGCCCCACAAAGGGATCATAGACCCGGTAAGAATAACTGTTTTATGCTTAAATTCGGCTTGGTGTTGCTGTAAGAATTTACCTGTGGTGTTCAGAGTGAAAGTCTCATGGGTAATCAAAATATGATTCGCAGAGCTTGCTTTGATCGCCGTCACACAAGACTCTCGGTCTTGAGTGGTAATATCGCGACTGTCTTTTTTAATTAGTGATTGAGTGGTCAATTTGTGTTGAGGGCTCGCAATATTAATTAAATAATCCTCAACAGTGCGATCTATCTTAATAATTTTTTTGTTTAGATAGTCGTAGTCAGGATCGATGAAATCAATAGTCCCTCCCATTGTGATTAGCTGAATATGATTTATTTGTTATTTCATTTTTCTAATAATATTTCCCTGTTAAAAATATCCATTCCATCAAACCAAAGAAAAGGGCTAATAAAATGGCTTCTGGCCAAGCCAGTAAATTTAAAAACTGCAGTGTGATGAGCGTTCCTGCTAATCCGCTAATTAAGAACCCACGACGAGTCGCAATGATAAAGCTACGATTGCCTAGTTTGTAACCACTCATAAGTTCGGCCCCGAAAAAGAATATCAGCGTGAACAAAGACCACAGTCCAAACAGAGTAGAAGCACCAAAAGAGAGAAACGCTACGTATTTTTGTTCCCCCATAGGGTCTAACTGGAATAACGTTACGTAAAAAATAAAGACACAGAGTACAAGTGTAATAAATGTAAGCAGCAAGTTTTTCCACATCAAGAAACACTATAAAAAAATATAACCCAAACGCTAGTCTGTTAAAAGCTGTAATATTGCCCCAGTCCTGACCAGGTTAGGTACATATTCAACCACCAGTCACCATTATACAAGCACACTAAGCCGGCGGGCATTAAAAAGGCCCCCATAGGCAAGGCGGACTTACGACCGTAATCTTTAAAAATTATAAGATAAATCGCGGTTATGACCCCGATGATGTAAGCCATGAATAAGCAGAGCAATAGCAACGGCCACCCGAGTAATAGCCCTAGCAATACGCCGAAATACATATCACCAGAACCGACCCACTTCCCACCAGAGGCAAAATACTGCAGGGCGTAAAAACCTCCGCCAATAGCCGCACCTATAAAATAGAAAGAAGGCGCTTGTTCACGGAAGAAGACCCAAATAAAGGCGAGTGCAATGGCCGGAATAGTGATTCTTAAATCTACTTCAAAATAGAGATAGTCATAAAAGAAGAGCACTAACAACGCCCAGGCAGCAAAGAGTAATGGTGGTAATACCTCTGGTGAACTAAATTTTTGTACAAAAAGCAAAAAAGTGACTCCAAAAATTAATTCATAGAGAAAATAAATAAAGGGGATTCTTTTGTGACAGTAGGCACATTTACCACCTTGAAAGGCGTACGAAAAAAGAGGAAATAGGTTCCACCATTTTAAAGTAGTTTTGCATTCCGGACACTCTGAACGTCCAGTCCAAAGGCCTGGTTTATCAAAATGCAGTCGATGGATAAGAGCCCCAGAAAAACTTCCCAGCACAGTTCCAAATATAAAGGCGAAAATCCAAATTATTAAGTCAGAGTATATCATTAAATGAATTATAGGTTAAAAAATTCGAAATTCACAGTTCGAACTCTAGCTTTTTGCTCGCTTGTAGAGTTCGAACTGAATGAATTAAAAAATTCAATTACAGCTCGTAATAATAAATTTCTCAATAGCGAGTTCTAGTTCGCCCGCATCATCGGTGCTGACACTGAGGCCACCGGTTTTTAAACGTCGATCCAGCGTTAATAACTGTTCATACATGTTTTTGATTTGAGCTTGAGTAAATTTTTTGCTCAGAGGGAGGGTTTTTTGAACCACAAATGGATGCAACTTAGTTCGACTGGCAATCAATTTAGCATCTAGGTTATCTTCGCTGCCGGCCTTAAGTTGTGCGTGAATACGAACTTCGCGAATGATCATCGCCATAATCATATGTGCCGATTCACCACTTTGTAGTAGCTTTGAGAAGCTGCTTAGTGCAGCACTGGCTTGCTGTTTGCTCAGCGCACTTAAAAAATCCCAAACTACGGCCGATGGATGAGGGAGTGTGAGTTGATCAATTAGTTCTCGATTTATTGGGTTGCTGCCACTGGCCATGGCTAGTTTTTCTATTTCAGAGTGCAAGTTCCAACCGTTCACGCCACAACGATCCAGCATGTATTGGGCATCACGTTGTGTTAGCAAAACGCCTTTTTGTTCAGCGGTACGAATCATCCATTGCACTAACTCGGCCGCTTCCATTAGGTCGTAGGTTTCAACTTTCGCTAATTTTAAAATTGATTTAGCGGCTTTAGTCCGTTTATCCAAACTTGCCTCAACCGAAACGAGCGTCACACTGTCGGATTGCCCACCTAGGGCATTCCAAAAACCAGCTTTTTCTGCCGCTTCAAATGTATCGGGTTTCCAAAAATTATATGTTACAACCAGTCTGCTACTGGAAAATAAGTTTGGGGTTAGTACGGTGTTTTGTAGCGCATTAAAAGTGTCTTTTTCTTCAAGTAGTGTCACTTCACCTTCAGGGTATTTCTCCTTAAAACCATTTAATAAGAAACGTTGTCTAGCACTTCTTCGGTAGTCGTCAGGACCGGTTAAAAGTATGAAATTAGCGATCATTCTGATTTGGTGAGTTTAATGTTTCTTTGCTCAGGTGTTTTTCCGAAATCAATATGAAGGTTGAATTTTTGACCATTAAAGGCCGCTTTACCATCTTCATTTAAACGTTCTGGCCATTCGACTAAATGGTTTGAATTTGCTTCGCCAGCTAAGTCTTGAAAACCGCGCGCAAAAAAATCATTGGGTGATTCAAGTCGGTAAAAATCCCAGTGACCAATTAAAAGATTGCGGGCTTGGTATTCGTTTACTAAGGCATAAGTAGGGGAGGTTATTTCTTCGGGCACACCATTGAATTTTAAAATTTCTTTCGCTAAAAAGGTTTTTCCAGCCCCCAAACTTCCTTTCAAAAAGACTGTAAACGAAGCGTCTTTTGGGAAATGATTCTCGCACAAATCTTTGGCCAGCTCGCGCATGGCGTCTTGATTAGGAATGCTACGAGTGAAAATCTTTTGCATAAGGGTTTGTGCGATCTGGTTAAACTCAATACAATACCTTCGTAATTTAGACGAAACTTATGAAAATTCAATCTGAAGGTACCGGGAGTTTAAGGCTTTCAACAAAAAAGAACCAAGTGCTCTTCAATCCAATTGGAGCGCCAAAAGGCGAAACGGATATTATTGGTTTATCTCAACCGGGAGCAAAAACAGAAATACCAAGTAAAAAAACCTTTTGTTTGCCTGGGGAATTTGAAGTATCGGGTATTTTAGCCCAAAGTTTTTACACGGATGATCGTAATAATGTGGCTTATCGAGTAGTAATAG
>CAMZKS010000063.1 GCA_947311285.1 uncultured bacterium
AAAATATCATACTCAAATAATTTATTGTTAATAAAGAAATCTACATCCTTTTTTAAGCAGATTTTAACCACTTCACAAAACTCAAAGACAGCAAGCTCCTTACAGGAGGGGCAGCGTATATCAAGTTTATGTGGCATAGGGTTCCACTCATATATCCATTTATTTTTATGAATGCGGTGGGCACTCAAAGAGATTTAGAAACAATGGTGCACGAAGGCGGACATGCTATTCATTCATTTTTAAGTAAGGATTTTGACTTAAATCACTTTAAATCAACTCCGGCCGAAGTGGCAGAGTTAGCTTCTATGAGTATGGAACTAATTTCGATGGAAGTTTGGGGAGAGTTTTATAAAGACAATAATATGCTCGCAAGAGCGAGGAGGCAAAAAATAGAAGATACGCTTATTACTTTGCCTTGGGTGGCGATTGTCGATTCATTTCAGCATTGGTTGTATGAAAACCCCGAGCACACCAGAGAACAACGACGTGAAAAGTGGTTAAAGATTAACAACACTTTTTCTAGTGGGCTTGTCGACCATGAAGGACTTGAAGAAGGTTTAATGAATGCTTGGCAAAAACAAATGCATATTTTTGAAGTACCTTTTTACTATATTGAGTATGGTTTTGCTCAAATGGGGGCAATTTCTCTGTGGGAACAGTTTGAAGCGAATCCAGCCAAAGGGATAGAGGGTTATAAAAATTTCATGAAACTTGGATATACAAAAACTATCCCAGAGCTCTATGAAGCGGCAGGAATTAAGTTTGATTTTTCTTCTGGTTACGTAGAACATTTGGCAGAATTTATGAAAGGTAAATTATAAAGTTAAGCGGCTTGTGCTGTTAGGGTTTTACCGACGGTTAACTGTTTGATCATTGAATTACACGATCCAATAAATTCGTTGATACTGGGTGTCACCATGCTTGGATCTTTGTCTTTGTAAAAGTTGTTATAGAAAAGTGAGGCAGCGGCGCGTCCATGTTCAGACAGATTTTGAGCCGCTTTAAGCTTGCTAGCCGTTGAAGCCGCCATGCTCGCATTAAAGTTAACGGCATCGGTGGGAATATCGTAAAATATTTCAGGAATTTTTCGACCTTGAGTTTTAGCGTATTTATTATTGTGTGGTACGAGGTGTCCGACTTTCCCAATTTCTTCTTCATAATTTTCTAAAGAGTAGCCCTCCATCGCCCCTGCAGCAAGCAGACTCATGGTGCTTCCTACACCGCGACTTCCGTGTCCTCGATCATTCGCTTTTTCTCCCCAATATTTAGCTGAATTTTTTGCCTCTGTCCGTAAAGTTTCTAGGACTTTAATTTTTGATTCAGCGCTTTCATAAGATTCGGTTACTGTTTTTTCTTGCTCAGTTTTATTTGTCGGTTCTTGACTATCATTTGCAACCTCTGGAATATCTAATGAGCTGCCTGTAATAGCTTCGTATTGTTTGTTGAGTGTTTCAAATTGTTCTGCGGCTTGAGCTTCAATATTTTCAGCTTCTAGTAAGTTTTCCTCGATGGTGCGAACTACAGCGTGTTGTTTTCTGGCATAAAAATTTCTACCACCACAGTGACCGAGTAACCATTCAAAATCTTTTCGACAACGTGTTGAGGGCGAACTAATTTTATTTTTATATTTTGCTGAAAATTGCCCAATAACTTTGATTTTTTTATTTCGGGCCTTCATAACGTCTTTACGCCAAATTTTTATTTTTGTTTCATCTCCATCGAGTGCTTCTAGTTTTTCATACCAAATATTGCGTTCTTCTTCCGAAAAATAATCTACTAAATCTCTATCAAGATCTGTTTTTGCCTTTTCAAGAATTTCATCTCTTTTTTCAGTTTTATATTTTACTTCGGCTTCGCTCGTTTCAACCTTTTCCACCAAATCTTTCATTACTTTTTCTAAGGCATTTTTTTCAAGCTGATCAAAACTAAAGTTGTCCCAAAAATAGCTTAAGTTATCTTTTAATACGGCTGAGGGTATAAGCGGTTTCATGCGATCGGCGTAGTGGGCCATAGCTTCATTAAGCGTGCGAGCATTTTTAATAAGCCCTTCAAGATTCTGTTGGTCTAATGTTTTTTGTTCAAGGTTGCGTGTATCCGTGCTTATGAAAATTTCAACAGCCCCTAACAATGACTCTTGCAAAGACTTTGGAGTATTTTGTTTGATCTCCGTTCTGGCATGATCTACCCAGCTAAGGATTTGCGGATTTATAGACTCATCGTCGGCATTCTCTGTCCCTTGGGAGGCCATTTTTTTGAAGGTTAATTAAATAAAAAGCCCTGGTTTTCCAGGACTTTTTTATTTTTATAATTTATTCTTACTCAGTTGTTGCTTCGGCATCGGCTTCTTCGGTAGCGTCAGCTTCAACCGTAGCCTCTTCTTCCGCAGGAATTTCGGGAATATCTAAACTTTCACAGGCAATGTTAATTAAGTTAACTTCTTTTTTATTGTTCTCATCAAGATTATTGAAAAGATTAATTGGTTGACAAGGCTCGGCGTTAGCACGCTCGATAATCTCAGCAATAGCTTGCGCTTGACCAATCTGAGCGGCTTGAGCCATTTGTTGTTGCATTTTAGCTTCATCTGGAGCGTCATTACTACCGCAAGCGGCTAAAGACAGAGTGGTAAGAAGAAGAGCTGAAAGTTGTAGAGTTTTCATGTTTAAAGGTTATTTTCTTTTGAATTTTAGAGGCTTAAGGCTGTCTGGGCAAGTGAATTTCATCTTTAGTCTTTCCCTCGATAGTGGAACCAGAATTTCAACCAAGTTTTTACTTTTGGATTAAATAACCTAGGCCCGTAATGCGTGCTGGCGGCCCATTTACTGGCTTCGCCAAAAGTAGGGTAAATGTAGGTAGAACGGGCAATTTTTGTGAGAGGTATATTATTATCGATCGCGAGTTGCCACTCACGAATTATTTCTCCCGCACGTGGGGCCACAATTTGCGCGCCAATAATGGTGCTTCCTTTTAATAATACTTTTATGTAACCCGTTGTGGTGTTTTCTGCTTGAGCTCGATCGTTTTTAGCGAGATCAAACTTTGTCAGTTCATATTTAATTTTTGCCTCTTTGGCAGAGACCTCACTGTGTCCGATATGAGCGATCTCTGGATCAGTGAAAATGGTCCAGCCGATCTTCATAGGATTAACTTTTTGTTTAAACGGTATTCGCAGTATTTCGTTGACAAGCACAATGCCGGCTTCGTAGTTTGCGGCATGCGTGAACATCAGTTGGCCGTTTACATCGCCAATAGCGGTGATGTGGCTTTGGCTGGTACGGAGTTTTGAATTAACGGTTACTCCTTTTTCAGTATAGGCTACTCCAGCAGCATCAAGGCCCAGATCTAAATTAGGCAGTCTTCCTGTTGCGATTAAAATTGAGTCAACGGAAAGTGTTTGAGGTTGATCGTTAACGAGTAATTCTATTTTTTTCTCAAGGCCGTCAGTCGTAATTTTTACAGGCTTAGTATTGGTAATTATCTTTACGCCTTCGTCTATTAATTTTTGTGTTAAAACCTCCGCCATGTCTGAATCTAAACGTCCTAAAAATTGAGAGTGCTGTTCGAGGATGGTAACTTTTGTACCAAGTCTATTTAAGGCTTGAGCTAATTCCGCGGAAATCACACCACCACCAATAATGGCTAGTTTTCGTGGTTGTTCTCGAAGCCTGAAAATATGCTCATTGGTTATAAAACCCGATTCTTTAAGTCCTGGAATATTTGGAATTTTTGGTCGAGAACCAGTGGCAATAGTTATCCGTTTAGCCGTAATTTGGATTTGAGGCTCTGAGCCAATATTGGCTGGTTGAAATTTTTCCCATGTTTTTGAAAGTGTCACGTTGACCGTGTGTTTATTAAGAAACTTAGCTTTCCCAAAAACAACTTCGCACCCCATTTTCCTAAATCTATCAGGGTGGTCATGCATTTGGATGCCCGCCTGTACATCGCTGATTCTTTTAATTATTTGATCCCAACTATGCGGTTGATTATTAGTCTTTAATCCATAATTGGACGCATGGCTTTGTTGGTGGGCTACTTTAGCGGTTTTGATAAGGGTTTTGCTAGGAATACAGCCAAAGTGAAGGCAGTCACCTCCAAGCATGTTTTTATCAATTAATGCCACTTTAACACCAAGCTGTGCAGCTGCGGAAGCTAAACTAAGACCAGCGGAACCGCCGCCAATAATAAGATGGTCGTAATCGTATTTTTTAAACATAGTTTTGAGATTTAAGTGCTGGTTTCGGGGTTGAAATATTTGGTTATCCTTGGAATTAACAGCACGAAAGTTACCATTGTAATGGGTAAAATTAAAGCTTTAGGACCTTTGAGTAAAGAGTCTCCGAGAAAGACAAAAGCGGGTGTGAAAATCATATTGGTAAATAATGTGGCAAAGAAAAAGTCTTTTGCTTTGAGGGTTGTAATAACGCCTGCGGCATAACTTGCCGGAATGTAGGGGATAAATAAACAGCGTAATAAAAAGATGCTTTTGAAACCGTTATTTTTGGTTTTAGACTCAATTTTTTTGATAAGTTTTCCAATCCCTTTTTTATATTTCAAGCTCTCAAGTTTTTCTGAACTAATTTTTCGAGTTATTAAAAAGGCCGTTTGAGCGGCGAAAGTAGCCGCAATGATAACGTAAACCGAACCCCGTATTTTTCCGAATAAAAGCCCCGATAAAACACTGAAAGCTGCGGCAGAGACAAAAACAATCACTAAACTATAATAAACAGCCATAAATATCAGTGGTGCGAAAATACCAAACTGGTTAATAAAATTTTTTAAGTTTTCAGTTTTTATGAAATTCTTAAGTAATTCGAAAATCTCAAAAAAATATAAAACACCTCCCAACGTAGAGAGTCCAAATATGAGGATTATAAATTTATATTTAGATTTCATGCTTGAACTTTAGTCTTTAGCGAATTTGCATCAAGTTGAGGCTCTAGCTTAGACGGCTTAATCATTAAATCGTGTAGGCGAAACACTTAAATTATCGACGTACATGGTTTGTGACTCATCAAGGTTTAAATTTGATCCGATACCGACCTCCAAAATAGAGTATTTCATTTTGTCGGTTGGAAGTGTGGCCGCTCGTTCGCCCACTATTTTTTGATCGTTCATCCAAATTTCTACTAAACCCTCACTTGAAACATCGGATAATTTTAGATGCATTTTTATTTTTACCCATTCGTTTAAAGGGACGTGCACTCGTTCAAGTAAGTCTTGTTGTACAATGTCCATGGCAGGAAGCCAGTTGTCGTAACGAAGCCCAATACTATTTCTAAAGGAGAAGAAGAGGCCGGGGCCCGGTTCGCCAATATTTCTTAGGGTACCGTTACGGGAACGAAGGGATAGAAACATACTTTGATTTAAATTCTGTAACTCAGCCGTTCTTTTGTCAACTGGGCCTTTAAAATAAAACCAGCCAGAGACGTAAACGTCATCGCCTTTGCCGAAATCAAAAAGCTGGCGCCTAATGGCGGCTTTAGAGTCGCCAAACCATACCTTTGCAAATGGCGCGGCGTAAAATTTAAGTGAGTTTTTTCCGCGACGTCGAATATTTTTTTCAATAGCGATGTAGTTTCCAGTCCGCTCATTGGTTATGCAAGAGGCAAGATTGATCATGCAGTATTGAACCGTTCTTCTGATAGAAAATTTATTATTTTGAATAATGACTTCGTGCCACCGAGTCCAATCTTCTTTAAAAAGTTCGGCTACACTATCAACTCCTTCAAAGCCTTCTGTGAAATTATTTGTACTCTGTTGAGATAAGACGGCTTCTTTCATGGCTTTTTGGTCGGGGGTCTGATAAACAACTTGGGAACCAATCCAAAGGAAGAGAAAGATGGAGGCATACTTGATTATTTTTTTGAGCATTTAAATTTATCTTAAACTACTTAAAGCCGCGACACCAGCAGCACCTGCATTATTTTCATAATAGAAACTAAGCTTGAAAGTGTTGGGATACCCTTTAAGCAAAATATTGGTGGCTTGAATTATTTCTGTTTCAAAATGTTGCCAAAAAAAACAGGCCGTTCCGCCTCCTAAAATTATTTGGTCTGGATCAAAAGTGACTACTAACCCACTTAACCACGAAGCAAATACACTTAAATTGTTTTCAAGATGAGGAAGTAAATTTTGTTTTCTATCAGGCAAGATTTCTGAAAACAAAGCGGTATCATTTAGCCCTAAATGCTTTTTTAGCGCGGGCCCAGAGAGCCACATCTCAACTTCTTTTTGTTGTATAATCATGTGCCCTATTTCGCCAGCGTAACCATGAGCCCCTTTCAATATTTCACCGTTATAAATAAGCCCGCTACCCACACCGGTACCAATAATAATACCGAGACACATTTTAGACTCCGGAGCCAATTTAGCTCGAGCCCCAAAGGCAAAAGCGCGAGCATCGTTTTCAATGAAACTTGGCAATCCTGTTTCTTTTGTGATGTAATCACATAAAGCGAAATTGTTGAGTTGCGGTACATTTGGTGCTTTTACGATAACACCTTTTTTTGTATCAACAAAACCTGCCCAAGCCATACCAATGCTTTGAGTGTTTTCGTCTCTAACTTTGTTAATAGCCGTTAGTAAATTACGAAGCGTCTGTTTTTTTTGTTTATCCGCGTCGGTGGCAACTTTAGTTTCAGCTTCTACTTCAAGTTTGGCGTTGTAACGGGCTACGTAAATTTTAGTACCCCCAATATCAACGCCTAAAGTGTTCATTGTGTCTATTGTAGACTGCTTGATAGTTTGAATCTATTTAAGCGGTTTGACATTACTGCTCATATATTTATTTTACTTACATTAATTTATTTGTTATATGAAAGATGTGATTAAGCTTGGAGCAACGATTTTATGTTTAGCGACTTCGCCGGCGATGGCGGCAGAGCTAACTTTATTAGAGAAATTGGATAATTCACCGATTGCGGATCAATTGGATAGTGTATCAGCGCAGATTGAGAGTGTTTGTAATCGATTTAACACAATTCAAAGCACCGACGGCAACGGAATGATTTTACTCAGCAGTTGCCAAAATGCTCAACCAGCGCAAGCGGATTTACATATTTTAGAAATGGATAAGGCTTCTCAAGATTTACTTTTTAAGCAGTTAGAATCCATTGGAGTTTATGATCGTTGTTTTGCTATTACAAAGCCAGATAACGGGCCAGTGGAGGCGTTTACAGTAAGCCGATGTGACGATCCTATTCCGATGAGCTAGGTTTTATTTTTTATCTTTACTCTTGAGTGCTTGATATTTTTTAGTGTAACGTAAAATAGAATCAACGTAAGTGGAGTGACTCCACGTTAACGGCGCAACCGACAGTGGCGCGCCGGTATGCGGGTCCATTTGCTCGGGTAAAATACCGGCTGAATTTTGTTGGGCTACAACCCAATCAAAAGTTTCTCTGATCGGATGTAGTTCGTGTACCGTTTTAGCTATTTCAAGTTTCCAGTTAGCCAACCATAAAGTGGTAATAATCCATGGGTTTCCGGGAAGTGTGGCGGAATATTCGTATTCCCAATTACGGTGATAGAAATCACCTTCATAACGGCAAAGGCCGCCCACTTTTGTTTGTACGGTTAAATGTTCTTCTACGGCCTTCATAGTAGTAATCATTCGTGGGTCATCGGCCGGTAATAATCCCATTTCCCAAACATAAGCGACGCTCGAGTCAACGGTGGTGTCTTGCTTAAGTTCACCACCTTCATAAAATACTTTTTTTACAAAACGACCATGCTCTTCGCTGTACATGTACTTTAAAATGCTTTTCTTTATTTTTTTAGCGGCGTCGCGAAAAATGATTTCATCTTCATAATGTCCCGTCACGTGTGATAAGTTTTCGGCGGCCTTTAGGCCTGCGTACACGGTCGCACAAGTGAAAGTGAAAACACCATATTGTTCTTCCCACAAGTCATAGCTTTCTTTAGGAAGGCCCGTGTCCTTATTTCTATATTTTATTAAGAATCGCCCAACTTTTAATACCATCGGGTTAAACAATCGTTGTACAACTTCAATTGATTTTGATTCTTTATAAAGTTCCCATAAAGCCACAAGTAAAAGAGCAGATTCATCTTCTTGAATTGGGATTTGGCTTTTGCCGTTTCGTACCTTTGGATGCCAAGAAGATCCGAGTGATCCATCTGGAGTAAACTTGTGTAACACGTAACCCTCGGGAGTAATTAAGTTTTTTGCAAATTTTAAAAAGTTTTTAACCGGCTCGAAGTAGCCGGCTCGAGACAAGGACACACAAACTAGAGCGGCATCACGAGGCCATACGTAAGCGTAGGTGTCTTTGTTGAACTTCATAATATCCGAATCGGTCGAGGCAATAATGGCGCCACGGTTATCAATTTGGCTACGAATAAGCAATAAACTTTGGTACCATAATTTCTGTGCGTCTTTAGGAATGCCTCTTAATTTAAAGCCTTGTTTGGTGGCCCATTGTTTCCAATACCCATAGGTGTGTTGGTAAATTTTTTCTGGCCCAAGGTTTGTGACTCTTTTATTAAGCCTTGAAATGTCACCGTAATTTTTTCCGGCAGCGATCCAGAAATAAAGCGTTCGAGGTTTGCCTGGCTCAATTGATTTATAAAAACCAATGGTTGAATCAACTGAGCCTTGTTCAATTGGGTTGCCATGTAAGTGACCGTCTTCGGCATCGCGCCAAGTGCCTTCGCGGTCGCCGTAATTAGATTTACCGCAAGTGTATTCAGAAATTCCAGATTGACAGTGATCCCAAGCACCGTTAAGCAGAAAATAACGCTGTTTGCGATAGTGCAGCATGGCGTTTAACTCCGGTTCAAAAATAGCCGTGTCCTCCATTTTATCTCCGTACAAATAAAAATCATGTGAGAAATAGAGACGAAATTCACGTGTATGGTCTCCTAAATTATGAACGGCTATTTTTCGAAACAAAACATCGTGCGTCGTATAAACAAAATCCTCAAAAATAAGTTTAACGCCTAATCCTTTATTTTCTGCCACGGAGTTGCCTACCAAGCTACCATTATGGTACCGTGGCGTAATATCCCAGTGGCCATCGTTGAGCCAACTAAAGATACCATCAACCCAAAGTCCAAACCGGTGTATTTTTCCGTAAGAAGAATGATTTTCTTGCCCAATAAAAGGGTAGAAAAAATCTCGCATCTGCAAGTGCTCATCAAAATTGATGAGCAAGTTTCCATTAGCGACGACAAGAGATTGAGGCATAAGTTTAAAAGAAGGAGACTTAAGTGGTTTTTTTGAGCAATAAATCAATTCTCCAATCTAAATGATGAATCGTGTTCATAAAGTTTATATAAGCATCATAAGGGTTTTCATACGGAGAAAAATAGGTGTGAACATCTCCATCGGCCCAAAATTTAGTGGATATGTAATAGAGATGATCAGAAGTTTGTAGTTTTCTAAAGTCTGCTAGTACCGATTTTATAGCTTTATCTTGCGACCCTAGGTGTGCGTGTAATTTTTTTTCAATGCGTGAAATTTCATTAAAGGCATTTCGTTGCATATCGTTTTCAAGCCAAGCCGATATATCACGTTCTGCGTCCGCCCAAGAGATAAATTCAGTGGCTTTATAATTATTTTGCGCTTCAAAGTGGTCTAGTGTTTGGCTGGGTGTTCTGAATGCAATATCACGGTCGGCACAGGCTTTTGGCAAGTGTCTTAAAAATTCAAAAATACCAGTATCTTCCCACTGATGCTCGCCAAAGGTTTCAAAATCCATAAACAAATTAACCGTGTCGCCAGGACATTCATCTACCCATTGGGCAAAAGTCTCAGAAGTTAAAGGGAGGTCTGATTTGGTGGTTTGGCTAAATCTAAAAGCGATGTCATCTGATAGTAAAAAATTCTTCGTTAAAATATTTAAATGATTTTTTGATTTATCTGATACCTTGTGTTTCGTCGCTATGGCGTGATCTTCTTTCCCAAGTTCTATCGAATGTGCATGACGAACTAAGTTTGGATTGTCGTCTGGTAAAGCGGTCGCCCAGCCTTCGGCCATAATGCCTTTGTATCCCATCAAACGAATAAATTCCCCTAAATCATCTCGATAAATAAGTTCTGTGTTACGAAATACACGGGGTTTCTGATCAAAATATTTGATCATGAGGTTTTGTTGCATTTTGACTTGAGTCGCGAACTCCTCTTTCGAGTACAAAAAAGATAAAGAGTGATAATAGGTTTCTCCTAAATATTCTACTTTTCCCGTTTTGGCTAATTTCTTAAAATTTTCTAGTACTTCTGCGCCGGGGATTCTAAAGTTTTCGCACTGTTCTATAAACACGCCTGAAAGTGAAAACGCACAATGAAAATCTGGATATTGTTCACATAATTCTAGTAATAGCTCGGTAGTTGGTAGGTAACATTTATGAGTCACTTTCTCAAAAATCTCTTCATTACTTTGCGGCGTGGTTTCTTTGAAATAATCATGATTTTCAGGCGGAAAACGCAATTGGTGCTGCCTAATTCTAAAGGGCTGATGTACCTGGAAATAGAAACAAATTGATTTGGCCATGTTTTTTGTTTTAGAGGGCGGTGTGATTTTTGTAAATTTCTATCATTCGTAACGCTTGAGCGTCCCAAGTTAAGCGATCTTTATTATCCATTGCTTTGGTTCGTAGAGTGCGACGTAATTCAGGATATTTTTGAAGGGCTAGTACATATTCTGCCATTTTATCGGTGTCGTAAAAATCGACTTCGAGCTTGTGGTTAATAATTTCGTTGGCACCACAATTTTTAGAAATAATAAGAGGGGTACAGTGATCAATGACCTCAATGGCGGTTAAGCCAAAGGGTTCTGATACGGAAGGGATAATGCAGGTGTCGGCCAGCATATAT
>CAMZKS010000064.1 GCA_947311285.1 uncultured bacterium
AGCGGTTACCCTGATGGCTCTTTTCGACCCGGAAAAGGGATCAATATTACGGAGGCCAGTAAAATGATTTCAAATGCCTTTAAGTACACGGATACCCCCGAAACAATACTTTGGTATGAACAGTACGTTAATAATTTAGCCGTTAGAGGTGCTTTGCCAACGACCATTAAGGATATCACTTCGGAGCTGACTCGGGGCCAAGTCGCAGAAATTATCTATCGTTTAAAGAACTCAAAATTAACCTTAGCTTCACATTCGTTGCGTAGTTTAGACGTGGGGGAGAGGGGAGAGGCGGGAGCCGAAACGCTACCAGAAGTTGATATCGACCTGGAGTTAGACGCTTTATTTAAAGAATTAAATGAGAGAGATTCTCTTGATTTAGAGTAGCGTAAATGGTTGCCATCGTCTTAGCCTTAAGGAATAATAGCGACCTATGTTACAAGTTTCTGCGCTCAAAATTTTAAAGGCCGGTCAAAATGTTTTTTTGACCGGTTCAGCAGGGGCCGGGAAAACTTATTTACTAAACCAGTACATCGCTTATTTGCGTGAACGAGGGATTGCCGTTGCGGTTACCGCGTCCACTGGAATAGCGGCCACCCATATTGGAGGACAGACTATTCACTCTTGGAGTGGGTTGGGGATTAAAGACGTTATTACGCAACAAGATTTAGAGAAGTTAGCCAAACGTAAACCGGTAAGAGATCGACTGCAAAAAGTAGAAGTCTTAATTATAGATGAAATATCGATGTTATCGAAAGCTAATTTAGCAGGAGTTGATCAGATTTTGCAATATTTTAAAAAAAACAATGAAGCCTTTGGCGGGATTCAAGTCATTTTTTGTGGAGACTTTTTTCAATTACCACCGGTAAGCCGTGAACGAAAACCAAGTTATGAACGCTTGGCCTTTATGAGCCCTTGTTGGGTCGCTGCCGAATTACAGATTTGTTATTTAACGGAACAATTTAGGGCCGGAGATTCAGATTTGATTAACGTATTAAATGAAATCAGAACGGGAGACTTTAGTGATAGTAGCCAAGACTTGCTGTGGGAAAAATTAGAACAAAGTGAGGAAAACCCACCGGACGATTCAATCATAAAACTTTACACGCATAACGCGGATGTTGATAGCGTGAACGCCGCCGCCTTAAAAGCCTTGGAGGCCGATAAGGAGTATTTTTACGCGACGACGACGGGCGATAAGACACTGGTTGAAAGCTTGAGAAAATCAGTTCTAGCGCCAGATGATTTAGAATTGAAAGTGGGGGCGAACGTTATGTTTGTGAAAAATAATTACGAAATGGGTTACATGAATGGCACGCTGGGAACGGTGACAGGGTTCTCGAAAGATGGCTGGCCAATAGTGACCACTTTTGATGATGAAGACCTAGAAGCGAAACCGGCAGAGTGGAGCGTGGTGAACGAGTTTAATCAACCCGTGGCGAGTTTTGCACAGGTGCCCTTAAGATTGGCGTGGGCTATAACGGTACATAAATCACAGGGAATGACTTTAGACCGTGCGGCTATGGATTTAAGCCGAACCTTTGAACCGGGGCAAGGTTACGTGGCACTGAGTCGGGTTAAAAGCTGGAGCGGGTTAAAATTATTAGGCTGTAACCAGAATGCGTTGATGGTGGATCCGTTAGTGCTTAAAGCCGATAAACGATTTCAAGAATTATCAGACGAAAGTGAAGCGGCGTTTGAGAAAATTGCAGAAGAACAGCTTAATTCTATTTATGATCAGTTTGTTTTTAAAACCGGCGGCACCTCTGATCCTATTCAAATGGAGTTTAATCGTCAGCAGTCGCAAAAGGCCGTGGTGGTTAAAAAAGCGTCGAAGGTATCCACCTATGATCAAACTAAAGTCTTAATTAAAGCGGGTAAGAATTTAGCCGAAATTGCGACCGCACGTGAACTAGGCGAAGGTACGATTGTGAATCATCTAGAAAAATTACTTAAAGATAATCCTGATTTAGATTGTACAAGCCTGCGACCAAATGAGGATTTGATAAAAGCGGTTGGTGATGCGATTAAGACTTTGAAAAAAACAGCCATAGAAGAAGATTATGAAAAAGGAGAGAGTCTTAAACTTGGTCTTATTCATCGCGAATTAAAAGGCGAGCATGGTTATGATGAGATTCGATTAGCGCGTATTTTTTGTAACTAAAAACAAAAGGTTGTCGCAACTTTAGATTTTTTTGATTTGATGTTTATTGCGTAACAGAGACCGGTCTCTTTGAGGTGTTCTGGAATCGCCCTGTTTCGAATGGAGGATCAGATGAAACAGTGATGCCAATTGCCGCAGATCGTGGAGAAAGAATACAGAAATTGTTTCAACCAATTTTGAAGTTGCCTACAGGGCAGTCATCAACTGTAAGTGAATAGCTAAATTTCCACATTTGACTTCCCCCTCTCCTTAAGTAAAAAATAGAGGATTATTTTTGTGCCTCAAGCCGGTTTTCTCCGACCCTAATGCATCATCTCTAACCCTTACTCAATGGAAATTCGAAACATCGCTATTATTGCCCATGTAGATCATGGAAAAACAACCCTCGTTGATGCCCTTCTTAAAGTGGATGAACAGAAAGACGCACATGCTCAAGTGGCCGAGCGAGCGATGGATAGTAATGACCAAGAACAAGAACGAGGAATTACCATTTATGCGAAAAATGCGGCGATTCGTTACAAAGGAACAAAAATCAACATTGTTGATACGCCTGGACATGCCGATTTTGGTTCAGAAGTAGAACGGGTACTGCGAACCGTTGATGTAACGGTGTTAGTGGTTGATGCGTACGAAGGGCCAATGCCACAAACTAAGTTTG
>CAMZKS010000065.1 GCA_947311285.1 uncultured bacterium
ACCACCACTTTGATTTTTGCGTTTGTATTCAAGGCCATGATTAAAAAAGATCCTAAGATTATGACACGAATCGAAAAAAAGAAGCACTAACGCGTAATAACCGTCCGATTTTCAATCTTCTTCCGATTCCCCCAACGATCAGCAATTCCTTCTATTTTCAAGTAATACCGCTCGTTAACTTGGTACTCATCTGGTCGCACCTTTAGTAGTAGCGTCGTTTTATCAAGCAGCAATAAGCCCATCTGTACGTTTAAATTTTCCGTTATTTCTGGTACGGCGTAGTTTCGATCTTGTAATTTTATTTTTAAATCACTGGCTAAATAACGCTTCCAGCCATTTTCAAGTGTGGCTGGTCGGGCACCAGGTATTCGGATAGGCTCATTGAAGTGCAGCTCCACCACTACGTCGCCTGGGCTGAGTGTCAGCGCTGCAGAAACCGCGCCAGACGGATTTACGAGTGGCTTATGCCATGTAAGGAAGGGCGCTAATTCATCTGACGCTAAAGTGAAACTAAAAGTTTCTCCGCTTAAATCATTTTGGCCATTCCAGCGAGCCGTACTTTCTTGCACCTCTAAATTAGTGGTCACCGCTTTTATTTGTTGCTGAGCCAAAGCGCTCACGCTAAATCGCATCTGCCAGCCTTGATAAGGCGGGGCGTATAAGTTAAGCATGGCTAACTCGCTCCCAATCGATTTCCAAACAGTAAACAAGCTACTGTTCGGCAGAGCAAAGGTTTCTGTGTGCGTAAAAGTAGTCCCAGGTTTTATGGTCGCAGGCACAAATCGTTTTTCAGTGCCAAAGGCCGTGAACTCAAACCCACCCTGCCAAGCTTGAGACAGAGGTTCATCTTGCCCACCCAAGTGCGTTACTGTTATTTGATTTTCCAGTGTCCAGGTGTCTTCGTCTGTCTGGGTTAGCAAAACGGACCATTGCTTATCTAAGTATCGTGAGCTCTTCCCACCGCCTAAATTCCATTCACTTAAAGTCACAGCTCGTTTCGGGGTTTTTTGCCAGAGTTCAATCTGTTCTTCACCAGCGGTGTGTAAATGCAAACTACCGCTTTGTTCTGCCTCATGCAGGCTTTGACTAATAGCGTGCCAACGCCACGGCCGCAACACCGAACTAATAATTAATCGTTTCCCGAATAAATGTAACGGATTTTTTCTGGCTGTTAAAGCCGCTTCATCATGTCGATCAATATCCGCTACGAGTCTCGAGGTGTAAGCAAAAAAATTCTCATCACTTAATAGTGTTTCGCCCGCTTTAATTGGCCCCAAGGCTTTAAGATAATTTTCTACTACTGCCGAGTGAATTAAAAACACGCGATCCGGATAACTTCCGGTAGCTCTCTCATAGGCACTTAAAAAAGCCTGTCCACACTGATTCAAATTACTGGTTGTGCCAAGATCCCAAAAATTTTGGGTATGAGCGACTCGGTCAAGCGGGGCTTTTGCCAAGCCAAGGTCCACGGCCGGAAACGCGAAACTGTTACGCAGCTCTATGCCGCCAAAGGGTATTTTTGCGACTCCATAGGCGGTCACAAAGCCGCCACAAGGCCGAGCCTCGTTCTCGTTCATCAACACAATTAAACTTTCGCCCCACCATCTAGCAGGGTTGAACCATTTTAAATTCGGCCCTAAAATAAGTCCTAAAACTAAGAGTAGGCTTAACGCGACATAGATTTTTAGACCTTTTATTCGGTTCATTAACTGAAGTTTGGCATAATCAGGCCGACTTGAAAAGTACGGCTTTTCTTTACCCCTTAAATTATGCTTATACACGACAAAATTTTTCGCGCTTATGATATTCGAGGTGAAGCCTTTATAGACTTTGATGAAGATGGATTTATGGCCATTGCCCACGGCTTTGGTCAGTATTTAAAATCAAAACACAAATTACAGGAACCCAAAGTATTGGTTTCTGGTGACGGACGACAATCCATGCCCGAACTTTACCCGGCGATCATTGACGGCTTAAGAGGGGCGGGGTGCGATGTAGTTTGGGCTGGAGCGATTCCAACACCGATGAATTATTTTGGGTTTCACCACGGCGACTTTGATGCGGCTATTCAAATTTCCGCCTCGCACAACCCCGCCGGAGATAATGGCCTTAAGCTCACCGACCGTGACGGAGCCGTTAGTGGGAACGAAATTCAGAAAATAAAAGATTTGGCCCGCTGCACCGATTGCCGTTTAGGAGCAGAAACCCCGGGGGAATGTACCAATGACTGCCAAAAACTAGATTTAAACGCGGATTATATCTCAAAACTTAGAAGTATCACTCCAGAACAAACAGGCTTAAAGTTAGTGGTTGACGCTGGGAATGCGATCCCTGGTATTTTTTACCCCGAAATGCTGCGTGTTTTTGGGCATGAAGTAAAAGAGCTCTTTTGTGACCTTGATACAACTTTCCCCAATCATCAACCGGACCCAGAAAGAGTCGAAAATTTAAAGTTTTTGAAAGACGAAATGTTAAGCGGAAAGCACGATTTAGGGATTGCTTACGATGGTGATGGTGACCGAATGGGCGTTACACTAAAAGACGGCACTATGCTGAGCGCGGATAAAATTATTTATATCTTAGTGTCTGACTTTTTAGATCGAAACCCAGGTGCTGCCATTGTGTTGGATGCGATGAGTTCACAATTACTGATTACCAAGTTAGAGATGAAAGGTGCAAAGATTATTTTGGCACAAACGGGACACTCTCACATTGAGCACGCCATGAAAGACAACAACGCTCTATTTGGCGGCGAACAGTCTGGACACTTCATGTTTGGTGAAAACTTTTATGGACACGATGACGCCTTGCTCGCTACGCTTAGATTTATTCAAGCCGTCGAAACCACGCCCGAACTAATAACAGAAGTGACCACTGGCTGGGACCATATGCTAGAAGTATCAGAACGAATCACGGTCGCCGATGAAATTAAATTTGGAATTCTAGAGAAAGTGATCATTGATCTTAAAAAAATATTCCCTGACGCTAGCACACTTGATGGCATCCGCATTGATTTTGGGAACGAAGAATGGGCGATTATCCGTTGCTCTAATACCTCTCCAAAAATCGCCTTACGACTAGAAGCTCGCACGCCAGAAAGTTTAGACGCCAAGAAAAAGGTATTAATGGATATTTTGAGAAAATACCACTAGGCCGCCAAAACAGATTCTACTTTGCTTTTCGCCTCTTGAGGCATAGCCTCCATAATTTCTTTTTTCTTATGATGTGTTTGAAGCATTTTTTTCCACGCCGAGAAGCGCACTAACTCCGGATTGGCCGAAAACACATCAATCAACTCCTTGGTTCGTATGTGCACTGGAGTATTAATGGCAACGGCTTCAATAATACGGCTGTATTCCTCCTGTTTCTTGGTCCAAAAAGCACTTAATTCACCATCTTCATCGAATTTTTTATTCGTTGAGGACTTGTTGTTATGCATAATATCCGCGTACTTTACAAGCAGCACAACCGGGTTATCTGATTTAAGAACACTATCGACATAATCCTCCGTTGAGTTCGAATTAGCCACATTCAGTAAATTAATATTTTCTAGAATTTGAGTGACCAAGGTCTCATCAATCTCTCTTTCTGTCAGAAGCTCTTTTACCTCTTTCTCTGTCGAGTCCTCGTCTTCTACTATATCATGTAATAAGGCTGTATAAGCCGCCTCCATTAAATAATTTGGTCGCGAGTTTAAACGTTTATTAAAATCATTTCCTAATAAACGAGAGTTTATATCCAGACTTTCAATCGTTCCCAACGTAATTCGGGTAACCGACATAAAATGTTCAAAAGGTGTCGCGGATTCAGGCTTTTCTGGATGATTCGGGTGCTTCGTGGTTTGAGATTTTCGTAGATCCTTCATATACGGTTCTGCAACCCAAATCGAAGCCAAAACATAATCGTCAACGGCTTCACCGAAATTTAAATGTTGTAAAAAAGCAATCGTCTCTTCTAAAGATTTACTCATTTTCAAGTCCAAGAGCGGTTCATTTCCAAATTCTTTGGGATCTGAGAAATGAACCAAAAACTCAGCTAAAAAATCTAGTGTTGATTCTGTATCCGCTTCATCTTCTTTATTTCCATACTCTGCTGGACATAAATCATCAAAAAACTCAACAATCCCCCAACGTAAGATTTGGGCCGCATGAAGGTCCAAGGATCTCACCCCCTTTTCCCTAGCCGGTAAAAATTGATTTTCTAAAAACTCTTTGTATTTCATAGATAATCCCGCTGGTTCATGGGGCAAACGAAAACTAAATCGCCGCAACTCTCTCTCTGCGTCTAGG
>CAMZKS010000066.1 GCA_947311285.1 uncultured bacterium
GTATTTGTACGAAGCCTCGGTGGTCCCGCCAGTTACCTGAAAGAGCTACAACGAATGGAGAAAAAAGTGGCTCATTTATTACTACAAAAATTAGAACTAAGACGTGGATTTAAGCTGCATTTTAAACCAGATTTAGCTGTTAAAGCCGTTGAAAATTTAAGAAATTTGGGCCTATGAAAACCATCGTAATAGCTACTACGAATCAAGGTAAGGCAAAAGAAATTCAATTATTTTTTGCTACACTTAAAAATATTGAATGGAAAACTCTCCGCGATTTTGACGCTATTGCGGAACCAGAAGAAACGGAAAATAGCTTTGAGGCAAACGCCTCACTAAAAGCTCAATATTATGGTAAACAGCTAGGCCTGCCCATTATTGCCGAAGATTCTGGTTTAATCTTGTCAGCTTTCCCTGAAAAGTTTGGACTCAAAACAAGAAGAGAGCTAGACGCTAAAGATGATCATGATTGGTTAGATCAATTTTTGGCTCTTATTAGAGACGAAGAGAATCGAAATGCCTGTTTTTATTCTGCCATGGCCTACTTTGATCCCACGACAGACAAAGAGCTCGTAGTACTTGGCCAAAGCAAAGGAGAAATTGTGGATTTCCCTCAATCTCCGATTGAAGCTGGAATTCCCGTATCAAGCGTATTTTTACCAGACGGAGAAGACGAAGTATTTGGCGCAATGGATAAATTCGACAAAGCCAATGTGTCTCACCGTGGTCGAGCCGCCACTCAAATGGGAGAGTTTTTGAAAGTGCTTTAAGCTCAAAGCTTCATTCGCCTAAGTTCGAACTCTAAAAACAAAATTAAGTTTAGAGTTCGAACTTGGATTATGAATACCGCTCTCTAACTTAATTTTTTACAAAAAAAGCCATTCTCGAAGGAATGACTTTCTTTTTTTTGAACGGTGCTCTGGAATTAAACTAGAGCGACTTGTTCGGCTTTAGGGCCTTTGTCAGAAGAACCAACTTCGTAAGTGACTTCGTCACCTGCGTTTAGTTCATCAAACATAACACCTTCGAGATCGTTTGCGTGAAAGAAAATGTCTTTTCCTCCGTCTTCTGGAGAAATGAAGCCAAATCCGTTCAACAAGTTTTTGATAATACCTTTCATAGTTTGAAATGGTTAATAAATAAATTCCGCTAGTGATGGTGATAGGAATTTACTTTTACATTAAACCCGACTAAAACACGACGCTATTGGAAACTGAATATAGGCCGATTATTAAGAATGGCAAGAAAATATTAAAAGAAAATAAAGAAAGATCTCTACATTCCCATATTTAAAGCACCTCAGCGAATTCTTCTACACCAAAGAAAAGACTTAAACTTGTGGTGAGAATCGGAGTACTAGTAAACTTCTACACAAAAAAAGCACAGATCATAGATCTATGCGTTTTTTTTGGCTCCCGAGACTGGATTCGAACCAGTGGCCAATTGGTTAACAGCCAATTGCTCTACCACTGAGCTACTCGGGATTCATGCTACTAAGATGAAATCAACTTAGCCTGCGGAATATAAGAGGATTCACCCGCTTTGGCAAATCTTCTTTAAACCCTATCCATCTAAATGATTGCTTTATAATTTTAATATTAATTGTATAAACTCGTTAAATCTGCTATAATACCTCGATAATAATGCACTTTTTTATCTAATTTTTAAGCGGTATAATCAATGTCTGAGCTCGGAGCTATCACTCTCGCCATTCTCGTTACCTACTTAGGGGCGGAGATAGCCCGAAAACTTAATTACCCGCGAGTCATTGGGCAGTTAGTAATTAGCTTTTTGCTCGCCATTCCCGCGGTTAAAATTTTATTTCCCGCGGCCTCCATTGAGGTTATTTCGATTCTAGCGGAATTAGGTGTTATCTTTTTACTGCTCTTAACCGGGTTCCAACTAAATTTAAGCGAGTTTAAAAAGAACAAACGTGAATCACTAGTAATTGCTGTTTTCGCTGCCGTGGTTCCGTTTTTGCTAGGTTTTTTTCTGGGGCAACTGTGGCATTTTGGCTGGCAAACATCGCTGGTACTGGGCGCCTGCATGGCAGTAACGGCTGAAGGTACTACTGCAGCACTGTTGATAGAGATGAAACAAATGAAAACTCGACTTTCGAGTATTATTTTAGGCGCTGGCATTATTGATGATGCATTTGAAATTTTATTCTTAAGTTTAATATTCTTTCTGGCAAATACCTCGCCTGGGGCCGAAAACACGCACACTTTTTGGGAAGTGGTCGGTAAATACGAACTCTTTATTATTGGCATCTGGCTTGCTTTCCATTTTTTACCAAAATGGATTCAGAGAGTGCAACAAACTCAGACGACCGTTTCACTTATTAGCACCATGATTACCGTCGGGTTGCTGATTGCCTTTTTCTCAGAATTTGTAGGTATTGGATCTGTGTTTGGCGCCTTTATTGCCGGTCTAATACTGCAAAAATCATTCTTTAATCCTAAAACAAGAGACAAAGACACCCGAGCACTCCGTATTTTTGTATTCGCGTTTATCGTCCCGTTCTTTTTCGTCAACATTGGACTTAACTTTGATTACCAAGCCCTGATTAATAATCCAGTGTTGGCTGCCAGTGTACTAGTAATAGCCTTAATTGGTAAAATCGCCGGTACCCTTTTAACTAGACCGTTTGTTAATTTAACCTACTCACAACTACACTTGATTGGTTGGGGGCTTAATTCTCGTGGAGTTATGGAACTGGTTTTAGCTCATATCGCCCTAGAAGCTAATTTAATTTCGACTGAACTTTATTCGGCCATTGTGTTTATGGCCATTACCACCACTTTGATTTTTCCGTTTGTATTCAAAGCCATAATTAAAAAGACCCTAAAATTATGACACGAATCACAAAAAAGAAACACTAGCGCGTAATAACCGTCCGATTTTCAATCTTCTTTCCATTTCCCCAACGATCAGAAATCCCCTCTATTTCCAAGTAATACCGCTCGTTAACTTGATACTTATCTGGTCGCACCTTCAGTAGTAGCGTCGTTTTA
>CAMZKS010000067.1 GCA_947311285.1 uncultured bacterium
ATGCAACTGCTCTAACAACTGAAACATCACAAACTGTTCCGACAAACTAATCGATATCCCTTTTTTCGAAACCTCAACCAAAAAAGGCGTGAGAACTTTTAGTTTTTTTTTTTGAAAGCGTTTTCAGCATTGTTTTTACCGTTAAAAAATGTCACTATTATTACAGCATAATTTAATTTTGAATGAAAGTTATTAACACCGAGGTATCACAGGATACAAGCAGACCTTTAAAACGATCTATGAGTGGATTTGAAATTGAATCCTTTATTATTTCAGATAAAGGTGGCATTAGTTACGAAGGCTACAATTTATTTAAAGAATTCTTAAAAGCATTCCCTGACACCACCATTGAGGTCGAAAAAGAATGCGGGAAAAGCATGATTGAGCTTGGTTGTTTTCCGAACGTTCAGGTTACCAATCCAGCCATAAACATTTTAGAAACTTTCCAAAAGTTAAATACCTTTGTTAAATCTAAAGGTTACCGTCTTTTTCCTTTTGGAACTTATCCTGGGAAAATGGAAGCGCAGTTTACCCCCGATGATTCTGGACATTACAAACTAAAGAAAAAAATATTTGGGTTAGAAAAATTTAGCTATGCCACAAAAGTAGTTGGTTTTCACACACATTACACACTACCAAAAGGTGTTTTTGATCAAAAAAACAAAACCTTGAATTTCCTAAAAGACAGCAAACTAAAACGGAGTATGATGAACTCCTACAATTTTGAAATTGCCGTAGATCCTATTTTAACCACCCTCACTCAATCTTCCCCTTTTTTCGATGGCGAGTTTTTAGCTAAAGACTCTCGGGTCTTAATTTACCGTGGTGGGAAAAAACTAGAATTTGATGGACTTTATAACAATTTTCAATCTATTGGTGTCTTCCGCCTTACAAACAAACGTTGACCGATCTTTTAAGTTCTATGGAACGCCGAAGAGACCGCTGGAAAATGCTGGTAAATAAAGCCGACCCGAACGCCGATTTCGAAAGCATTTATCCTTTCCTGCTTGATATCAGTTGGAACCCGGTGAAAATAAATAAACACGGCACGCTGGAATATCGAGGTATGAGCATGAATTATTTAAGCATTGTGTTTGGGGTTTCTATTTTATTGAATTTCTGTTTACAAAAAATTCAACGAGAATTCATTGAAATCGTTCCTGATGACGATATTTCAAACGCCTTTTCGCTTGAAAACGGGATTTTACGCATCCCCGCACATACACATGTACGAAATGTTTTTCAAAAAGATGCGACCTATGAAGGCTTGAAAAATGAAGAATTATTTAAGTACATTTCTGCTTTTTACAAATTCGCTAAAAGTGTAACTCCCAAGGAATATTACCCGCTATTCCAACGAGTAGAAGCCATGATAAACAACCGGAAAACCGTTTCTGATGAAATTTTTGATTACGCAAAGAAAAACAAACTCATCACCCAATCCGCTGGAACCTGGAAACTAAGCCCCAAAAACACCGAAAAACTGGCGTTGCATTTGGCTGATGAATTCGAAAAAGACATGGAAGAAACGCAAAAAGCACTAAAGGAAATAGCCGAAAAAATAACCGGATAAGGTTCAACCTTTAATTAATAATTCCTGATTCATACTCCGTAAGATGCCCAGCAATCGCAACGTTATTACCAATACTTTTGCTCAATTTGGCGGCAAAATCGGCACGGTTGTTGCCAGTTTCATTGTTGTTAAAATTGTGTCTAGTTATGGCACAGAGTTTTATGGCGACTACGTAACGGCCTATGAGTTTTTAGCTTTTTTTGGTGTCTTTGCTGACGCTGGCTTATTTGCCATTGCGGTTCGTGATATCAGCCGCAAAGCCCAGCAACCTGGGTTTGTGTTAGGCAATATTCTCGCTATGCGACTGGCCTTGGTTTTACTTGCTGTGCTCGCTGCCGGATTCGCCACGCAGTTAATCCCCTCTTATTCGGAAGCGGTTAAAACGGGAATTTGGATTACCGGTCTTTCTATGGGACTGACTATTATTGCCGGCAGTTTAAGTGCCATTCTGCAAGCCCGGATGAAAATTCATTTATTTTCCGGCAGTTTAGTGACCGGGAAAATAGTGTTGGCCACTTTAGTGTTTGCTCTTAGCACAGGGTTACTACTACCATCCACTTCAGGACTGGATTTATTTTTACGATTCCTTTGGGCTGGAGTGATTTCTAACTTAATTTTTTGTACGCTCATATTTTTTTGGGCCCGACGCGAAGTACCAGTTACCCTGCAATTCGACCAAACCTACTGGCGAGACACCATTCGCACTTCCCTCCCCTATGGCCTCGCCTTGGTGCTGCAAACTTTATATTTAAGAGCGGATTTAATTATTATTTCTTTATTACTCGGTTCGGCCAGTGTTGGTATTTATGGCGTGTCGGCCCGCGTGCTCGAAAGCTTTTTAGTGTTAGGCGTTTTCTTTGGACAGGCGTTGTTACCCAAACTAGCGGGAAACGAAACCGAGGCTGACAGTACCCTGCAATGGGGTTTAGAAAAAGCCGCGCTATTCGCCCTGCCCATTATTATTGGCACTATGGCGTTTAGTGCCGACATCATTGAACTCCTTAGTAGTACGGAATATCTCAGTACGGCCACCGCGATTGGATCTGACAGATTACTCTACATTTTAGTCCCCACGGTGCTATTTGCCTTCATTAACCAAATTTTCACGTTTGCACTCGTCAGCAAAAACCAACAAAAAAAATTACTGCTTATTAATGCTATTGCTCTAGCCTTAAACATAACCCTTAATCTGTATTTCATTCCTCAGTACGGATTATTAGCCGCGGCTGTTAGCACCGTTATTTGTGAAGCTTTGGTGTTTGTGTTCTTGTTCCGGTTGGCACGAAAAAACTTTACTTGGACCATTCAGTGGGCTAATTGGAGGCTTATTATTCTTGCCAACTTCGGGCTTTATTTAGGATTAAAACTGCCGTACCTAAATGAAAATTTACTATTGGCTATTGCCGTCAGTGGCATTTATTACGTTAGTTTTATCGTCTTCTTTAAAAAACAATTACAACTATGAAAAAATTAATACTACTGAGTTTCGTGCTGTTATTAACGGCCTGTAATACTGTTCCTGTTTCAGACACTTCAAGTCCGGACTCGGAAACGGACGAAACCCAGTACCACTATTGGCCCAGCCAAGGTCAGGCAAAAATAATTTATGAGAACGTGAGTGAATCCCAAGCCGCCTTTAGCTTAGATTATCCTCGTATTACGAATTTATTACCCAATCACCCCGTCCTTAAAGCCGTAAATAAAAATTATTTAACGGCCATAGAAACTTTTAAAACCGAAGCTAATATTTTTGTAGA
>CAMZKS010000068.1 GCA_947311285.1 uncultured bacterium
GAGCAATACACATTTTTTTCTCTGCCTCAGCACCATAATAACAAACTTCGTCTGTAATATGTGGCCAGACTTGTACGTTTTTAAGATCTTTAATTTTTGCAATAGCCGCTGCGTCTTTATCTGAGATAAGTGCATCTTTAGCTACTACTACTTTTTCACCGTCTAAAATATCTTGATTCGCTTTACGGCCGACTGCCAATTTACCGTCATTCTTAACAATACTACTGACGGTTCGATAAGGCGTTTCAATGAAGCCCATTGGATTTACTTTTGCGTATGAAGCCAAGTGCAGCACCAAACCAATATTTGGTCCTTCCGGTGTTGTAACCGGACAAATTCGACCGTAATGTGAAGGATGTACATCCCGTACTTCAAACGAAGCGCGTTCTCGTGAAAGCCCTCCTGGCCCCATCGCAGAAATACGACGCTTATGTTCTAGTGACGCCAAAGGATTCGTTTGATCCATGAACTGAGACAACTGACCTGACGCGAAGAATTCGCGCATTGCCGCTGTAATCGGACGACAATTGATAAGTTGTGTCGGCGTAACGGTATCTAGTTCTACGATCGTCATTCGATCTTTAACAATCCGTTCTGTTCGTAGTAAACCGACTCTAAATTTATTTTGTACTAATTCCCCTACTCCTCGTACACGACGGTTAGAAAGATGGTCAATATCATCATCACATTGTTCAGTGCCTTCGTTCATTCGAATCAAGCTTTTGATCATTTCGATGAAATCTTCTATTCGGAAAATACGACCTTCTTCATCACTTTTTGTTTTTAAACCAAAACGTTGATTAATTTTATAACGAGCAATTGGCCCTGAATCATATTTTTTGAAATCAAAGAACATACCCTCAAGGAAATTTCGCGCATTATCCGGTGTGGCTAAGTCTCCTGGTCGGATTCGTTTATAAACCCCCTGCCAAGCTTCTTTTGCCGTCGTAGATTCATCTTTCTCTAATGTTTTTAGAATTGGATCCACTGTTTCATCTTCAACCAGACCTTTAAATAATTTTATAATATCGGCATTATCGTCATAACCGAAGGCTCGCAGGAACATCGTTACTGGGATCTTCCGTTTTCGATCCACTTTAACCCAAATAAGACCTTTCTTGTCCGTTTCAGCTTCTAACCAAGCACCTCGTTTCGGAATCATTTTCACACTGTAAGACCCAGGAACTGCCGAATTTGAGGAAAAGAAAATACCAGGACTTCTAACAATTTGTGAAACAATAACCCGCTCAATACCATTAATAACAAACGTTCCGTTATCCGTAATAATCGGTACTTGCCCGAAATAAACATCTTGCTCTTTAATTTCACCTGTTTCGATATTCGTTAAGGCAACGTGCGCTCGAATTGAAGCTTCGTACGTTAACCCTTTCTTTTTACAGTAAGGAATCTCGTGCTTCGGTTCTTCAATCTCGTGGCTCAAAATCTGTAAGCTTAATTTTTTACCGGTCGCATCTACGATCGGATTAATTTCATTAAGAAGTTCTTGTAAACCTTCTTTTAAAAACCATTTATAAGAATTCAATTGAACCTCAATTAGGTTCGGAAACGGGAAATCACTCCCTAAATCGGGCGTAAAGAAATAACGACCATCGACTTCTTTACGAGGGACGAGTTTTGCTGGAAAGCTGATCTTTTTAGTCACTTTAGCCATGAGGTAAAAGGTGGGTTAAAAATAAAAAGGACACAAAAACCATAAAAATATCATGATTTTTGCCCGGTCTCTTAACACAATCATTACAACGGCAAAGTCTAGATCAATTTAGACACCAAACGGCTTAAGTCAAACTTTTGCTAATCTTTTAGCCTTCAGCATCAGGCCCCACTAATTGCAGCGACTCCGTCAAGTTAGCAAAAGCTTCATACGAATTTGAAAATTGCCCCGGTGTAGCCATAAACGTCAGCACCATAAATTCATTTGGTCGATCAATAATTATTTGTTCTGTTTCAAGTGTTAAACCTTCTGTAGTAAGCACAAAGCGCAGCTTCTTAGCCGTTCGCCCTGAAATCTTCATGTCAGATTGTGCAGTAATTTCACTCTCCGCAAAAACCTCCCCTGCTTGAGCAATAGTCCCTGCTACGTAATCTTCGAAATTCAAATCCCCCTTAACTTCACGCGCAATACTTATATTTTCTTGAAAGGTTTCTGGGTTACCCGGCTTCAAATAAGTCACGAGCATGCCCAAGTTATCAGCTTTTTTCACCCAACCTTTCGGCCCTTTCACCCGAAAACCATAATCAACACTCTCAAATACTGGCTCTAGCGCATCAGCAGGTAGTTCAAATGTGTTTGGTGCGTCAACCAATGTTTCTTGCGGGACTTGTTTTTTATTACAAGCGGTCAGTGTTACTACGAGCAAGCCGGCAACTAAAATGTTTTTTATCATCTCTCAAATCATAATCACAGTTCCCTCTCAAGTAAAATTTTACCCCAAAAGCAAGGCCATTAAATCATCACTTTTTAAAATTTTTTTAGTTTCACCGTGCCAAAAAAGCACCACACTTGTACCACTGCTACACGAAACTTTATTGCACTCTTTGGTTTCCATAGAAAAATGTTTTAAAACCGTTGAGACTTTAATTTCAGAACTTGTTACCACCATTGGTTTTACGCAGTAGTCTCTCACATTTACGGATTTTTGTTTGGCAAAAACAGCCTTAATAAAACAGGCTACATCTAACGCGAGTTGTGGTCGTCCTGCAGTATCTGTTAATATCATCCACTCATTATTACAGCTCAATAGCTTAGAAACAAAAGGATCCGTTGGAACCGATTTAAAATCAATTTTCAAAAGTCGGTTTTGCTTGAATTTACACGACATAAACTGTGTGACGTCCAACTTTGTACCAACGTCTTTAACAAAACGATCATCCAGTTTTAAAAACGCAATGGCGCCTCGCCCCTCTTCCATTGATATGTCCAATGAACCCTTCACACTTAAATGCTCTTCAATAAGGGCAATAAGAGCC
>CAMZKS010000069.1 GCA_947311285.1 uncultured bacterium
ATTGCAGAAATTTCACGAAGCTTAAAAGGTTTAGCCCGTGAACTAAACATTCCAGTAATTGCACTATCACAACTTTCAAGATCGGTTGAAAGCCGTCCCGACAAAAGACCTATCCTTTCTGATCTACGAGATTCTGGATCGATTGAACAAGATGCCGATGTAGTAATGATGCTTTACCGTGAAGATTATTATAACGACGACTGTGCCCCAGAAGACAAAGACACTCTAGAAGTGAATGTAATCAAACATCGTAATGGTGGCGTTGGCCGAGTCAGCGTATTATTTGATAAATCTCGAATGAAGTTTAGTGATATTGATCATTCGAACCGCCAAGTAGGATTTTAAATAGCACCTCTTGAATCTAATTTCATACTAGCCAGTGCACTTCATCACGACCGCGCCACCACGTCAGTTGTTTTTTAGCGTAGCTGCGATTTCTTTGTTGGTTTTTACTTAACGCTTCATCATACGTTATCAAACCTTTTAAATAAGCTTCAATTTCTAAATAACCAAAACTAGTAAACGCTGTTTTAGTAATTTTTTTACCCTCCCCCTGCTGGGGGGAGCTGGAGGAGGGCTTATACTCTGATAAAATTTGCACCGTTTCTTCAATGAGACCATTCTCAAACTGAGCTTGAGCTCTTTCATTAATTCTTTCGTACAAAACTTCACGTGGCCACATAAGGCCTAATTGTAATATCGGCCATAAAGGTTCTAATTGTCTGTCTGATTTAGTCCCCTTCTCATCAAAGTCGTAATTCAACGTTACGGCATCTAGCCACAACATGGTTCCGCCCACCAGCATCGGGATATGCCCTCGAGTCTTAATAGCTTCTATCGTTTCAAAGCAGTATTGTTGCCAATCATGCACGGAGTAATCAGTCTCTAAATCCACGATATCAATACCATGGTGTGTAACGCCTTCCATTTCTTCTGTGGTAATTTTAGCCGAACTAATATCGCAACCTTTATAAATTTGCCGCGAATCAACGGAGATAATTTCAACGGTCTTGCCCAGATGTGCTTTAATCCAATGGGCTAATTGTACTGATAGGCCCGTTTTACCACTCGCCGTTGGCCCCAACACCACCAATAGCCCCTCCGGATGATGGGTTAGGAATTCATTTACTAAGGCCTTGGCTTTATTTAACATGTTTCTAAATCAATTTTTAGACGATACGCGCATTTAATACACCTATTTTTAATCTCAGCAACGTGACTCATAAAAAAACACCGCCAACAAAGGGCGGTGTTTAAATTTCAAGCTTCTTTATATACCTAGAAACTAACTTCAGGCGGTTTTGCTGCCGCGGCTCGTTCCGCTTCATCAAGCTCAAAGAATTCAGCATTTTTAAAGCCAGAGATCCCTGCCACAATGTTTGAAGGCACCGATTGTACTTTCGTATTAAGAATCGTCACATTACTGTTATAAATACGACGTGAAGCCGCAATTTGGTCTTCCGTGTTACTCAACTCTTGTTGTAACTCAATGAAGCTTTGATTTGCTTTTAAATCTGGATACGCCTCAGATAAAGCAAAAATTGATTTAAGGGTTCCACTTAAGATGTTTTCTGCCGCGGCTTGTTCTTTAACATCACCGCTTGGAACCCCCATAGCCGCTGTACGAGCTTTCGTCACATTCGCTAAAGTATCCGCCTCATGTTTTGCATACCCCTTAACCGTGTTAATCAAATTAGGAATCAAGTCGTAACGTCGCTTCAGTTGCACATCAATCCCCGACCAAGCATTTTCAACCGCTACTTTTGCTTTTACTAAACCATTATAAGCTCCGAAGTAGGTCATTACCACCAGCGCTACGAAACCAAGAATTATACCAAGAGCTATCATATTTGTTTTATTTAAAAATTATCTTATATTTATATTATAACGCAAGTTTATTCATTAGTCTAGATACTTCGCCGTGTTAGACGCAATACTCAACAACGTATCAAATCGTTCTTGTAGATAGGCCTCATCTTTAGGGTTTAGCTCCACTTTTTTGAAAAAATTTGTATGCATTTTAGCGCTAGGTAAGCCTTTAAAGGCTATAAGGCTCTTTTTACTTGGAAAGAGTAACCCATCACGAATAAACAAAAATATATCTCCGGCAAAGTAAATTGAAGAACCTGGATTCTCCGTCGCTAATTCAACCAACTGCTCTTGAACAGCTGGCGAAAGTTTAACAAAAATTTGTATCAAATCTTGCTGACTCAGTTTTCCGTTCTTAAAAACTTTAAAAGCTTGGTTAAAAGCTTCTGACTCTAGATTTATATCAGAACCAACTCCTAGTGATCGCCAAAAACGATCACTCTTTTTTTCTGAAACTAACAACAGTGAGTTTTTGAGTACTTTTTCTAAACGAATCGCAAACACTGTTTGATACGTATGTTTTGTTTTACGATTTTTACCACTCCCGGTAGTTTTAGCATAATGGAATATACCTGAATAAAAATCACGAGTTTGGCTCGCAGTATGAAACTTCCCCCAAAACTCATCTTCCACTCTTTGCGAATTATTCCCTTTTAAAAATATTTTCGGAAACTTTTTCGCCATCGTTTGCCAACGTGAATAATTTTCATCTGGGTTATAAACCCAATGATTTTTATCGGCAATTATTTTTTTCACTAAATCACGCTGTAATTTTTTTACATGATATACGTACCACGCTAATGGTAGCCAAGGTAGAGTTAGTATTCCAAACCCACCCGAATCATCATCACCACTGCCAAGCATAATATTCCAAAAAAGGTCTGGGTTAAAAAACAGCAATGACATAGTTATTCCTGTTCCTGCAAAACCAACCCCCCAAAACATAAAATAATTACGACGAATGCGGTAAGGATTTTGTTTATATTCTTCAAATTTTTTTTGAACTTTATCATTCCCTACCTTAAAAGTAGTTTGAGTAATAACCTCTCCGGCGGGGTCCCAGATCTTCAAAGAAGTTGAACCTGTAGAGTGCTTAGTCGTTGGTTTCTGCGTTTGTTTAAACCCAGGAAACATTTCCAAAATCAGCGGCATCACATTCGCATGGGTTACTCCAGCCCCACCGGCTAATTTTATAATCTCGTCGGGGTTCCGACCCAAGGTTTTTTGTTGCGTGATAATTTTTCGTAGCTGAGCGTCATTCATTTCAGCATATTATAGCACAGAAACCTAAAAAAAACTTCACTATACGGTGAAATGCGATGGTGAGCGATACAGGATTCGAACCTGTGACCTCCTGAAAGTCAATCAGGCGCTCTAGCCAACTGAGCTAATCGCTCGAGGAAAAGTAAATGGTGGCGCGAGGTAGAATTGAACTACCGACACAAGGATTTTCAGTCCTTTGCTCTACCACTGAGCTACCGCGCCATCTTTTTCCCTGAGCGATATTAAACAAAACTTAGCTGGCGTCAAAAACAAATTAGACCTTAAGAATAATAACCTCCGTTTTATCATCTGATAGACCTGATTTAGTAATCGTTAATTCCTCCTCTTCGGCTAATTTTGCACTCATTTTATCTCGAACTCCTGCAAAGTAAGTTTCATCTCCGATAATAAGAACCATTCTTGGGTCTAATTTATCGGCTAAAATTTTTGCTTTTTTATCATCGAAATCTGCGTTTAACGTCAAAACAATGATATCTACATTTTCCCCTAGTTTTTCAAAAAAATCGGCCGTTGGCACTTCTTTAAGATTCCCAAAATAGACCACGGCAATCTCATCTATTACTACTCGA
>CAMZKS010000070.1 GCA_947311285.1 uncultured bacterium
AGATAGTGGTGAGATCGAGGGTTGGGTGGATCGAGTAATGGCTGATAATCCAGAAGTAGTAGCGGATATTAAAGCTGGTAAGGATAAAGGAATACAATTTTTGATGGGGCAAGTAATGAAAATTTCACGCGGATCTGCCAATCCTCCGTTAGTAATGCAAGCTTTGCAAAAGAAGATTAACAGTTAAGTTGAACAAAAAATTTGTTTTCTGGATACAAAGTTTGCTATAGTCGTTATTGAATTGATAAAAAAATAAATATGGATTACTTATTCGACAACGCACTTCAGATTTTATGGCTTTGCTTAGGGTTTGGTTTTCTGCTTTTAGTGCTATTTATAATAAGAACTATTTACATCGCCACACAGTTATTAAAGAAGATTAATGATTTAACTGATTTAACGATTCACTACGTTAACAAGCCGTTATCAATGATTGTTCAGGCTGAAAAGACGGTCACGCAAATGTTAGAACGATTCACTAAGTAGTTTTTTAATTCAACTATCGTCTCGATTTAATTTTTTATGCAGAATTAATTTCTGTAGTAACTCTATTAATTGCACAATCAGTGCGTGTTGTTCTTCGCTGAAAGATAGCTGAGCCTTTTCTAAATAGTTTAGTTGGCGCACGGCGTACACTTTATCTCGTCGGTAGAGTGATTTAAGGGTGCAAGCAATTCGACCAATTTTCTTGAAACTCTTGTCTTTTGGGAATTTTTCTTTCAAATACAAAAACTGCTCGGTATGTTTTCGGGCTTGACTTAAAAAACGCTCTTCGGTGATGATGGTGACCATCTAGTTTTCTACGTAATTTTTAAAGCTTCGTAGAATAGTTTGCCAGCTCTGGTCTTGAACGTCCCTTGATTGATGAGGAGAAGCTTCAAACTGTTCGGTAATTAAAATACCTTCTGGTGTATCTTCAAATTTGACCAAAACTTTACGTCCGTCTTCAAGCGTGAAACCAATTTTTTTATGCGTGTCTATCTTGGTGTAAACGCCTTGAAAGCTACCTTTTCCACTTTTATCCATCGCGGACATTTTAATATTAAATTTCTTACCTTCTTTAAAATCAATTTGTGCGTCTGATACATACCAACTGTCAGAGGGGTTGTACCATTCTGAAATGTGGTCCGCTTCGGTCCAACTTTCCCACACTTTTTCTATAGATTCGTTTACAATAATGGCCACTTTAAGAGTCATGATTTTATTGTAGCATAATTAAGTGAAAAGCGAGTAAAGAGTCCGGGGATTGAAAGTTCAATAACAGGACCGACCACTTGGAAAGGCCAAGATGAGCGAAATTTGGATTTCAAATTTAGCGTGACTTCGTTACTCGCTTAGAAAATATCCCGCTCTGCGGGGGTGCTTTCACGCTCGTTTTCTCGTATCGAACCCGCGCTACGCGCAATCGGGTTCGAGAATCGCTGGCGCTCCAATAGAAAAAATTCTTAAACCACAAGGGCTTAAGAATTTTTTCTGGCGGAGACTTCAAACTGACGTTCAATCTGTAGCAACCGCGTTTGGTGTTTAATGTAATGGCGGAGGGACAGGGATTCGAACCCTGGAGGACATTGCTGACCTGCTGGTTTTCAAGACCAGTGCATTCGACCACTCTGCCATCCCTCCGTCGTGTTGTGGCACAAAACCCACGTTGCTTTGGTCAAAGCCAAGAGAGTTTAGAAAAAAACGAAAAAGTCGCAAATGATTTTAGACATCCTCTAAGACTCCAGCCTCAAAATGCCAAATTTGCTTCTGCTGGCGATCATTCACTGATACTTCTAATTGGTGATTTTTGTACCCCAACGACAATGAGTTTATTTGGTTGATAGTGTGAAATTTAGTCGCGAAAGCGTTAAACAAGGTCTGAGCAGTTTCTTTACTCATTTCTTTATCTGATGGGGGAGTGGTAATCGTTGCTGCCACCTCTTTAGTGAATTGGGTGTAACTCTTTAGTTGTTCTAAAAATTTGTTCACCGTTACACTACTACTGAAATAGAGTTCCTGTTGTAATGCCGTAAAGAAGTGTAAATCTTCGTTTTGTAGCGTCTCGTGTTGTTTCATATGCGTTCGCAACAATTGTTGATGAGCGGGTGATGCCATTAATTTCTCCCAATTACCAGAGGCTTTAAGCTGGGCAATCGTGCTTTCATCTAAGCCGGTTTTAAGAATCTCACTAAATTGTTTTTTCAAATCCTCAGACTCAGATTTAATACCCGTTGGTAAATTCGTTTCCGTAAAGTGTTGCCACGCCATTAATGCTTCGTGAACCTCCGCCGCTCGTTCGTTGTTTTCAATTCTCACCACGGGAATTACTTCTGGCGTCACGTCCGGCGCGTCATCTTCAAGACTCGCATCATCCACTGCCTCCGGGGATTCTAACGCTTCTTCCTCATCTATTTTAGCCTCAGTATCAATGGCGGCTTCAACGTCCCCTGTGTCGGCAATCAACTCATCGTCTTCAATATCTGTGGAATCCTCCACTATTTCGGTGTTATCAACGTCTTCTGTAGTTTCTAACGTTTCCTCGTCATCCGTTTCAACCGCCTCTAACTCATCTATTACGGCTTCTAACACGGCTTCATCCTCTACGTCAGTATCATCCGCCATCAACTTCTCACTCTCAAAAGAGATCGTGTCAGCTATCACTTCCGTAATTTCTTCCTCCGCCTCAACGACTTCTTCAACTTCGGTAATATCTAACGCGCCATCATTCACCGTTAAGTCTGATCCGGCTAAATCTGGTACTATTTCATCATGCGTGGTGTTAACCGGTTCAAATGCTGGCTCATCAATAACTTCGGGTAAAGGTTCAGGCTCAAGTGCCGGCAACTCATCTTCGATTATTAGCTCTGGGGGCACATCCGTTTCAACCTCAATCTCGTCTTCATCTTGTGGGCTGGTTTTCGTTTTCACCTCATCTTCATCTACGGCAGTTTCTTTATCGGTTACTTCAACTTTAGGTTTAAGGTCAGAAGTTTCTTCTGGTATGTCCGTTACCTCTTCAACTTCGTCGGTTCCTACTTCCCACGCTTTATTGAGTGAAGTTCCAAAGTAGGTGTTAAAGTTTTGTTTAAGTTGGCTGAAGCCTGTGCTCGTTTCTTTTTCTAAGAAACTGAGGCCTGCGTTTTTACACAGCACTTTTAACCAATCACTGACTTGTTCTCGTTTACCGGCCTCAACGCGCACGTCTTTAAGGGCGTTAACCGCCTTGTCGTATTTATCTTTCGGCATCACGGCTAAGGTCTCCAGAATAAATGTTCCGAGTGGCTGATGAAACTCTTGCATCACCGTCTGCAATCCAACATCTGATCGGTTATGCATTTCTTTGAAACGTTCGATGGCTCGTTTCTTCTGGTCTGGATTTAAACGACTATCCAGACTGTCCCAATTAATTTTGTAATGACTGGGTAAACCATAGTTTTCATTTTGTTCTTTATCCTCCGCACTGTTAGTTTTCATGTCCAGGCTTGAATCTGATTTATTCAAAAATTCTCGCTGCAACTTCATGTTTTGTTGCCACGCTTGTTCTCGCAGGGCAGGGTTTTTCCAAACACTGGAATCTACGCCGTCGTACACTTGAAGTTCTCTTAAGGCAACGGTGAAGGTATTGACGTCTTTTGCGTCTTTGTCCGCGAGTTTGGCAATTAGTTTAAGCTGTAAAGCCGAATCGAGTTTTACATTTTTAATGTAATTCTTCGCTTCGTTTAGTTTAGGATCATCGTTCAAGTTCACTTCTTCTGAAGCTTTATTTTTAGTTTGTAGTGCTTGGTATTGTTCCCACATCATCACATTTTGGGCATGAGCCGTAGCTCGTACTTTTTCGTTTTTAAGCACCCCTTTTGGTAAGGCGTCATACACGCCTTTATTTTTCAAGGCGACGGTAAAAGCTTGGTAATCGGTTAGGTTATCGGGTAATTTTTTGGGAAGTTTAACCCGACTAATAACTCGGTTTGATTTCTCAACCTGAGTTTTTTTATTCTGCTCAATATGCAACATTCGATGATCAAGCCACTGTTCATGCAGGGCTTTGGTTCTGGCTCGGGCCGCGGATCGTACTTTTTCGTTTTTACGAATCGCCGGATCAAGTTTATAAAAATCTAGTTTTTTTAACGCGTCTCTAAATTCGTCATAACTTAATTTTTTATTATCGGTTAATTTAGGGATTTGGTTAAACGTTCTATTCTCGATGTAATTTATCGTATTCGTTGTCAAATGCTCTCGCTCGTTTACCCGGTCATTTAAAGCCGTTAAGGCTTCGTTGTATTTACGTGGCGAATAAAAATTCGCCGAATAATTCATCTTTCCTTCGTTGTATTTGCCTTTAATTTGGGCTAACTGTTTTTTTAAGTCAGGGTAATCTGTTGCCCGAGTCGTTAGCGCTGCTTCAAGGGAATTATTTTGGTTAATAAAAGCGGTGTACTCACTTACTTTCTGTTTATTTTCGGCTAGCCAAGCAGATCGTTCAGCAAAAGTACTGGCGGCTTCAAAAGCGCTTTGCATAGAAGCGGCTAAAGTGCTGTCGGGTAAAGTGTTAACCACTTTCTCATGATTGGTGTTATAGCTTTTTAAAGCTTCCGCTTGGGATTTTTCATAAGAGGGTTTAAACCATTTATCATCGGCTTTTAACTCCGGATTTTTTTCTTCAAACTCGACTTTTGCTGTTTGGTAGCTATCAAGCTGATTGGGTTTTAAGCGCCTTAAGAATTGGCTCATTTTTTCTTCACCCGTTTCATTAAACTTTTCTTTTTCGGCTTTCCAAAAAACAGTCCACTTAGCTTCGCTTTCGTTCTTAAATTTATTTTCTAGTAAATATAACAAATTTGGGTCCGTAATCTTGGCTCGAATGTCTTGCCACTCAGGCGCACCCTTTTTTGCCAGCGCTACCGAGGCGTAAATAGCCGGTAATTGGTTCGCATAAAAACCATTCATTTTGTCTTTCCATTCAGGCTCCTTAAGGCGTTTCTTGAAATCTAATTGTTGTTTGTACCAATCAAGTCGTTTAGCACCGGCAAAACGTTTACGAGTGTCTTGAAACTTCTGTGCGGTTTTATCAATATCGGCAAAATCTTTAGCCGTAAGTTTATCACTAAAAGTATCAAATTCTTCTTTCTCAAGCGCATTAAATATTTTTTCTTCTCGGGCCCAAATTTTGGTCGTCATGGCCATGCTGTCGGCTTCATGCTTGGCCGCTAGGTTTAGAATATTTTCAAAGCCAGCCGCTTTAAGGGCCTGCGCAATGTCTTTCCAAACGGGTGCTTGCCCTAAATTTTGACTTAACTCGTTCACACTTTTTTAAAATCATCACTCTCATAAAAATCTTGTAACGTTTTAAGTTCAGGCCCTTTCAACTTCTTAATATGTTCGGCGAATTGTTTTTGATACCAATCACTGCCCGCTTTGTTTTGGTAATCTGGGTTGGCTTTTTCAAACGCCTCAATTAACTTCTTCACATCGTTTTGGTCTTCGGGTGGAACGTCTGATAAATCTTTAAAGAACGTCTCAATATCTTTAATTTCGTCTTCATCATGCGTCTCCAATATGCGGCGTCTGAAATCAGATTTTTTCCACAAAGTCTTACTTAAGTCCTTATACTCGTCAGACATAAGTAGCTTATAAAGCGCTTGCTCTTTGGGCGTTCCATTTTTTAACAACGCTCCAACATCCTTAGATGTAACTCTTACGCCTTTACCCAAAATAGCTTGAGCTTCTTTGTAGAGCGCTTCAAATTCAGGGCTATTGTAGAAGTCTTCAATAGCTTTTTTATCATGACTTTCTCTATCCTTCACATAATTAAGCGCATTTAAAACGGTCTCTAGCTCTGAGGGCGATTGACCGAGGCGTTTTAATGTTTTTTGATTATCATCTAAGTCGTCATCGGTAATCCCGTCTAACGTCGCTTCTAAGATGGCCTGGGCTTTATTATAGGCTTCCTCGAAACTTAAAGAGGGATCTTCTTGGTAGGCGTCTTTAAGACCACTGTTGATAAGTTTTTCATACAAAACCCTCTGCTCATCAGAGAGCGTTGAAGAAGCTTCGAAAGTAGAGTTGTTTAATGCCATGCAAGTGTTTCATTTCTAACCTTTTCTAGGCAAAATGGCAATCTCAGCAATAGTCTTCTAGGTTTTAAAAAGTGTCTAAAATGAAAAATCTCAAGGTTGACCTTGAGTTTAACTGCAAGGTGACAAGTGAATTTAATTTTATAGAGTAGTGGGCGATGCTATTTGTAAAAAATCTTCATAAGTCTTTTGGTGCCCAGATACTTTTTTCTGGAGCGGACTTTCAACTTAACCGTGGAGAGAAAATCGGAATTATTGGCCGTAATGGACACGGTAAATCAACCTTAGTACGTTTATTAGAAGGGGAAGATGGTTTAGATGATGGGGAAATTATTATGCCTGAGAACTATCGAATTGGCTCGCTTGAGCAACATTTAAACTTTACGAAAGCGACTATTACGGAAGAAGTTGCGAGTGTGCTACCGGAAGAAGAGATGCACGAAGCTTGGAGAGCAGAAAAGTTGTTGTCTGGTTTAGGGTTTGCCAATACTGATTTTAACCGGCCGGCGAGAGAGTTTTCAGGAGGATTTCAAATACGAATTAAGTTAGCCGCACTACTGCTTTCTGAGCCTGATTTATTATTGCTGGATGAACCGACTAATTACTTGGATGTAGTGGCAATTCGTTGGTTAGAACGATTTTTACGAACGTGGAAGGGCGAGGTGATTTGTGTCTCGCATGATCATGCTTTTTTAGAACGATCCATTACCCATACCGTGGCGGTGCACCGATTAAAGCTAAAGAAATTTAAAGGCGGACCGACCAAATGTTTAAAAGCTATTGCGTTAGAAGAAGAGGTTCATGAGCGCACCATAAAAAACGATAAAAAGGAACGTAATCGCCAAGAGAAATTTATTCGAGAGTTTCGGTGTGGGGCTCGTTCGGCTGGTTTAGTGCAGTCACGTATTAAAATGCTCGAGAAAAGAGAGAAACTAGAATCACTAACGGCGATTCCACCGATTAAGTTTACGTTTACCGAAACGGATTTTAACGGCGCGAAAATGATGGAAGCGCACAACTTGCAGTACTCGTATCCAAATGGAGAGGATTTATTTAAAAAGATTGGTCTCGAACTCTTTCCCGGTGATCGAGTGGGAATTATTGGCGCCAATGGGAAAGGAAAAACAACCTTGCTACGAGCATTGGCCGGTGAAATTAAACCAGATTCAGGGACTTACAAAAAGCACATTAATTCGCATTTAGGCTATTTAGGGCAATCAAATATTAACACCTTAGAAGGGGGGCGCACCATTGTTGAAGAACTACTAACGGCAAACAACGTAAGTGAACAACAAGCACGAAGTGTCGCTGGTAGTTTGTTGTTCTCAGGTGATTTGGCGTACAAACGTATTGAAGTGTTATCGGGCGGAGAGAAAGCACGGGTTAATTTAGGTAAAATTTTATTAACACCAGTGAATGTGTTGTTACTGGACGAACCGACGAATCATTTAGATTACGAATCGGTACAAGCGTTAATGAACGCGGTCGAAAAATTTGATGGCGCGGTGGTGTTTGTAACCCATGATGAACGATTTTTACAAACTATTGCTAAAAAATTAATTGTGTTTGATGGGGGAGAGGTAACTTCTTTTGATGGAACCTATAATCAATTTTTAACCGATGTTGGGTTTGCCTCAGAAGCGGAAGAAGTTAAATCAACACCACTTGAAAAAGCGTTGTCGGAAGCGACAGAGAGAAAGAAATCTAATAAGGAATTACAAAAATTATTACGACCGCTTAAACGGCAGCTAAAAGACTTAGAAAAAGAAATTGATAAGTTAGAGCAGTCGCAAATACTCAACAAAGATTTATTCACGAAAGCCTACCGGCAGGGGAATAAGTTGAAAATGGAAACCTTAGGGATTGAGTACCAAGATTTACAAATTAAGTTAGAGGCTAAAATGAAAGTGTGGGACGAACTAGCGGAGCAAATTACCCCGTTAGAGGCTTAAGAGTTAAACGGTATAAACTGTAATTTTAGTTTCGTCTTTGTCTGATATTTCGCCCATAAAAGTTTTGGTTTCGCCTGGCCATGATTTCATCGTAAACACATAAGAAATAATACGGCTACTGGGTTTTAAATCGGTTAAAAATTTTTCTTTTAGTTTTTTATTCAGGCTTTCAGTCATACCAAAAACATAAACGCTATTAGCGTCGCTTAAGTCTTGCCAAAAAATATTTTTCCATTTGATTTGGATATTTTTACAACCACTGAGTTTAGCTTTAGTCCAAGCATAAAAAAACAAAGGGCCGGCCATTTCTAGCCCAATAAGATTAGCTTTAGGATACGCTTTGGCCAGAGCAATGCTCACACGGGCATCACCACACCCCAGCTCATAAAAGGTTTCGCCATCTTTTAAATTGGCTACTTTTTTAATCAGTTCTAAGTGTCCTTTCCGGGTTGGAAAATAAGGCGCAAACACCCAAATAAAAGAAATAAGCGTGACGAACGTCAGAAGAAATAACCCCAGCCAGATAAGTTGTTCTATAGTCATTGTGAAGAGCTTAAATTAAAAAACTATGATTGTCATTCCTGCGAAGCTAAAACATTACCTGCGGTCGAAAGGCGTAGGCGAGTCTGAATGGCTGAGACCATTTTATTTATTTCCCCAGCAGATTGGAGTTTATTCGCGCCCGCTTCTGCTTTCATTTGTAATGCTTTAAAATTTTCAGGAATATCAAAAAAATAGCGGTACATACTAGGGTCTTTGTGAGCCAATTCTAGCCTTACAAATTTATTCCAAAGTCCCTTAGAAGAAGTTGTTATTGTCGCAGCGCTATCGTAGTCTGAACATAAACGAATATTTCGTTTTTGAAGAGAGATTGCTGTTAAAACAAAATAAAGGGTACCGAGTCCTTTAATTCGCTCACCTTCAAAATTATCACGCAAGGTTACATTTGAATCGTTATCAAAGTGAACCAAGTCGTCGGATACTTTAGAGAGTTTGTGACATTCGCAGAGTGTTTTTCCGTCTTTATCAACTAATAGAGGCTTGTAAAAACTAGACATACTAAGTGAGTATTTCTGGAGACTTCCAATGGTTAAAATATCCACAATCGCTTCTTCAGCCCTGCTAAGTTCTACCACTTCGGGGAAATCATCACAAGCCATCTTATTTATTCTGGTCTAACAATTCCTGAGGGTTCGTCGTCACAATTTTATCTTCCCCATAACTGGCAATAATTTGGATGGCTACATGTTGATTTCCGGCAAAGAATAAACCTTGCCCGACACCAGAGTTTAACAATAAATATTTCTCTTGTTCGGTTAAATTAAAGACAGGCTGTAGCAGTTCCATAGCCGATGGGGCTTGTTTTAACAATAGTTGCATCGAACTATTGGTAATAATGGGTTTCCCCCAAGGTGAGTGCATAAAATCTTCCACATCTTGGGTGATAGTGGTAATGCCTAAGTAGTATTTACGAGATCGTTTACATAAATTATGTAAAAATCGACCAGAGTCTTCATGTTGTACAATGTTCCACGCCTCGTCAATCACCAGCATGCGTCGTTTCATTTCAGAACGCACACGGTTCCAAATAAAGTTCAGTAAAATGTGCATCGAAATCGGCCGTAGTTGGTCTTCTAAATCTCGAATTCCAAAACAAAGGAGACCGGAGCTTAAATCAACATTAGTTTGTTGGCTGAACAGGCCGGAAAAAGTTCCAGTCGTATATTTTTCTAGTCGCATGGCCATACTTTTCGCCCCGTCCATAGATACCAACACATTGTGCAAATCCACCATAGTTGGCATTTGGTAAGAGGTTGGGTCTTCTAATTCGGCGGTAATCCCTTTGATGGCATAGGTTTGGTATAAAGCTTTGTCCATTAAACTTGATTCTTCTGGCGTAAGTTTTCCCAACATTAAGTTCATTAAACCACTTAAGGTAATCACACTTTCTCGCAGTAGTGTTGCGGTGTTATCGGTTCCTGGATCAAGGGATTTCGGTAAATCAAAAGGATTAATTCGGTGTGGTGAATTAAGCGAAATATTAATATAAGAACCTCCAATCGTGTGGGTTAAGGTTTCGTATTCTTTTTCCGGATCTAAAATAATCACATCGGTATTCATCATCAATGAACGTAAAACTTCTAGCTTAACCGCGTAAGATTTCCCAGCCCCAGACTTGGCGAAAATTACCGCATTGGCATTTTCTAGTTTGAAACGATCAAAAATAATCAGCGAATTATTATGCCTGTTAAGTCCGTATAAAATTCCTTCGTTAGAGGTCAGTGATGATGACACAAACGGAAAAGTCGTAGAGAGGGGGCCCGTGTTCATGTTCCGAACAATATCTAAATCATCGGTACATTGCGGTAAGGTCGAATTAAACCCTCGTTCGGTTTGAAATTCCGCCGGCCGGGTTAAAACTAACAGTCCGCCTAAAATAGTTTCAAGTTGTTTGGTAACGAGTTCTAATTTTTCTTGGCTTTCAGCGTAAACACTAAAATAAACCCCGACTTGAAAGAAACGTTCTTTCCCTCGTTGTAAATCCACCCGTAGTTGTTCCGCATCTTCTAAAGCTGTATCAAGCGCGGTATCATTAGTAATGCCTTTGCTGGCTTTCATGTGGCTACTAGCTCGCATTTGGGTTACTTTCTTTCGTAAAATACGCATCATTCGAGCGGAGTCTGTTGGGTAAATAAATAATGATAAATCAAAAGTAGCGTCAAAGTTGATAAGTTGATTTAACCAGTTTGTATCTAAGTAACGAGGATAATTATAAACATAATAGGTTTTTACGTGTGAGTTATTAAGTCGTAGCGTTCGGGGGCTGATTTCAAAAGAGCTTGGGGAAATTAAATCTTTCACGTTTATAGTGCCTTCTTGGTAAAACTTTTCAGCGGCTATAATTTTTTTTCTAAGTTCTGGAGTTAGTTTTTTTCGGTCTTTCTTCGGATCGTAGTTTTCAAATAAATCATTTAGCTCGTCAATCGGTTTATTGATTCTAGCTGCCGCACTGGTAGTATTTTGTTTTTTTGTTTCGGCATTTTTTTTGTTTTTATCTACGTGCTGTTTCCATTTAGATTTAA
>CAMZKS010000071.1 GCA_947311285.1 uncultured bacterium
CTAAGTTTAACGCTTTATCTAATGATTTTTCTAAACTTAAGCCTTCAAGTATCCCTCCAATAAGCCCTGCTCTAAAAGCATCTCCGGCCCCAGTTGTGTCTGATACTTGTGTTACCTTGTGAGCCTCAAGCATAGTTACCACTTGGTTTGGCGTGTGAAGCCTAACACCCTGATCGCCTAACGTAATAATTTTAGTAATAGTCGTCGGCCAAGATTCGTTCATATAACCTTCAAAATGTTCAGCTTCCGCTTTATTCCCAATAACTATGTCTGCTAAATCCAAACACTCCCTAAAAGCCTCCGCCGTAAAGAAAGGACTCACTTGCCCCGGATCAAAAATCACTTTTGCTGTTTGATTTACAGCGCTAAATTCACGCATATGCTTTAAAATCGAATCTGGTGTGCCGGCGGAGAAAATAACGATTTCGAATACTGATAATTCTTCATGACTATAAAAGTCATTTAATGATTGCGCTTGATTCTCTTCGTAATGATTTGGCTGCCAGATAACTAACTGTTGATGCACTGGATCCGAAACATTATAACAATGAGCTGTATAGTCTCCTACAGATCCTCTTAAGTCATGCCCTAGTTTTTTCAGTGTCGTTTCATAGCCTTCATCGTCTAAGTCTTTTCCCCAAGCAGAAAAAATAGAAGCTTCCTTACTTTCATACCCCATCCAGGCGGCAATATTCCCTGCCGTCCCGCCTGGGTACTGGCTCTTTCCATTGGCTACGTACGTAGCATTAAAATGGTCAATTTGGCCATCTTTCAATTTTATAGACTGCCTAAAATCTACCGGAATAGAAAACATGACATCAAACGCTAACGACCCCACAACCAACACCCTTTTATTTCTCATGATCTTAAACCTACTATCTCGCTTTAAATTATCAAATCCGTGCGTCTTTATTTTGAAGGTAAAATAAGATATAATCTTTTTCATGGCAGCAGAAAGAAATAAGGAATACGTTCCACCGTGGGAGACTCAAGCCCAAAAAGTAAGAGACACAAAAGAGGCGAAGGCTCTTCGGGCACAGAAAAGAGAAAAAAATCATCAAAAATTTGTGAGAGCAAAGTGGCGAAATAGAGGAATTTTAGTTGGCATTATTTATTTAATTTACTGGTTTTATACCCCGCACGGTATTTTTGTTTTGGGTGACCCGTTATCGGTAGGTCGTTATCGCAACGTTTTAAATGACTTAAGAACACAAATGCCAATGGAATACGAAATGGTTAAAAACCACATTGATAAGATCAACATTAGTTACTTTATTCCCGGTGGTAATTACGCCGGTTACGCCAAAGAGGGTAAACGAGGTACAAAGCAAATTACATTGCTTGAAAATACCTTCATTCAAGGCCCTGGTTATGCACATAGTACACTTGTGCATGAAGCTTGCCACGGTTTGCAATTTGAAAAAAAACTTTCGTTCATCGGGTTTTGCAATAAACAATCGCGCGAACACGCCTGTAATCAGATGGGACTCAAGGTGCTTTATAAGTTTGAGGGCAACCCAGAGATGATCAAGCACTATGAAAGTATTGCCATTGGAAATACAGAATATGGAAATTCTTGTATGAGAAGAGGCGATCTTGAATTTATGCCCGAGCTGTAGGCGTTGCCTTTCGCTAAAACCTGAGACCGGTCTTTTTAAGAAGAGCAGTCTTGTTGTTACTTCGTTCTAAGTAACCATACGGCGTTATTATCCAGAGGCTACAGGCGTAAATTCAAATTTAGATAAGTCTCGATCTCCATACTCAATTGGTGCCACTCGCACATCTCTATCTCGGCTCTGGCTAACAAATTCCTTGAAGGCTTCGCCAGAGGCTTCCATAACAAATACTTTCCCGGTCGCCGTGCGAGAATAAAAAGATTCTTCGGTGTTCGCTTTAATCGACACTTTTAACATCAAGTTTTCATTTGATTCCAATCTATAATCTAACCCTGTCAATGCTAATTCTCCATTACTATATACCTTCTTTTCTATCAAGATACCAGGCCCTTCAAATTTAAGAAAAAAGCCTTCCTCTGGCCCCATATCGTTGGCATCCAAGCGAAGTCTTACTCGCAAGGCTTCGAAGTCTGCTCGATAATTAAAACTATTAGCGACACGAATCACCCCTAACGGCTGCCAATCACTACCTAAATCAAAAACAACCACCGCATCACTTCTCGGCTCCGCCGTTACATTAATCGCCGCCCGCTCAACATCATATCCTTGATCATTAGCGTTAAAATTCCGTGGCTTAATGGCGACTCGACCTGAATTCAAGGAATCATAACCGGTTGTATCGAAGATCCCAGACTTTCCCGTTAAGCCCGGCTTTTTAATAAGCTGCGCAAAAGTCCATGCAGCCTCTGCCCGTGAAACTTCTTTTCCTGGCTGATAATTAACGCTCATAAAATTACGAGCTAAACCATTATCAAGCATCGTACTTATCGGTTCGGTAAACCATTGGTTTTCATTTATATCATTAAATTTAAGCGCTAAACTAATTTTAGATGTTTCAAGATCAAACGCGCGCTGCATCATCGCTGCGAACTCGGCACGAGTTAAAGGATTTCCAGGATAAAAATATCCGTCATCATGTCCTTTAACCCAACCATTATTAGCGGCCACTCCAATCGATCGGTCATACCAAGCCCCTTGAATTACATCTGGAAATCGAGGGATCCCATTATAATTATCTTTAATATCTATTTTAATTCGACTAATTAGCGTTACAGCTTCCGCTCGGGTTAACGATTCATCTGGACCAAAACGTCCATCACCGTATCCCGTCATAATGCCCTCTTCTTCTACCAGGTCAATCGCTTGTTCTGCCCAAGCTGGAAATTCGGTTTCGTCTGTAAATCCAGCCGCGAAACTGGAAGAAGTAATAAATAAAGCTGATAAGAATATAAATGATTTCATGTTTTTTTTAACGCCTAGAATTATTGATTGTGACAACTTTAGCTTGAACCCTCTCTTTTGAAAATAAATTTTATTCAAAACCTGTGTCAGATTTAAAGCTTTAAAACGTTAAATAGTCTATCAAGCTAGGGAAAAATAAAGGCTTAAAGCGTAGTGTGGATCACGTACTTTAAGGACTAAGACTTGATTTATTATTAAAAATACGTTAAAAGTTACACACTCATGATGAATCAAAATATCGTACTCATTGGTTACCGCGGTAGCGGAAAGACCACTTTTGGAAGAGCTATTGCAAAAGAACTAAACCTTCCATTCGCAGACCTGGACGCCGAAATTGAATTTGTAGTTGGAATGTCTATTCCTGAATATACCGAAAAATATGGTTGGCAGCAGTTTAGAGAGGTAGAGCAGAAAGTTTCTCACGACTTCTGTCGTAACTTTTCTGGAATCGTTGCCAGTGGCGGCGGAACTATTGAAAATTCAAAAAACCTGCAAAATCTTAAAAAAACAGGGAAATTCGTGTTTTTAAATCCTGATTTCAAAGATGTTAGAAAATTCCTTTTAAAAGACAAA
>CAMZKS010000072.1 GCA_947311285.1 uncultured bacterium
ATATCAGTGATGTTAGTAGTCGTCGTTTTGAAAAGCATTCCGGCCAGTGCCTTGAGCAAAGCGAGAAACAGTTTGAGGTGGCCAAGGCTTTGTCTTGTACTGCAGTAAAAATGAATGTGCAAACCAAAGCGATAGCCACTATTAAGCAAACCAGTGCCGCCATAAACCATAGTTATAAAACAATTGTGGCTCCAATATTACAAAATATTGCAAAAATAACCCGAGAATGGGCAGGGAAAAGCAGCACTATGGTAAAAGAAACGCGCGATGTTGATAAAAACACCGTTCAGTAAAGCACTTAACGTCCGGCTGCCTCAATCGATAATTGCGGTAAAACAATGTTTTGTGAGGCGAGCCAACGCTCAATAAGACTTATTGGTAGTAACGATTGTTCATTGCTTTCCTCTTCGTGATTAATTTCAATTTTAGCTAAACCTTTAAAACAACCATTAGCCGCTCGGCTCACCAAACCGCCATAAAAAGTTTCCTCTCCATTAGTAGTAAACCTAGTAGCGCCGTTTTCTTCCGCCACAAAATTCGCTAAACCATTTAATACCACTACGGCTTCTGGCTCTTCCCTCTCGGATTCTAAAGGTTCAAATCCATACAAATTTAAATCGTCTCCAATTCTAAATACTGGATCGACTTGGCACACATTTAAGTAGCCCGGCCAATACTGCGTTACAAAATCATCATAGGGCGTTTCTAAGTCTGCTAAATCCTTACCCTGTTCAGTGTGTACGGTGTCTATTTTTAAAAGCGTTAAGTCGGCTTCAACTTGATTGTCACGACTAGTAACCTCCGGTACGACTTGCGCCGTTAAGTATTGCCAGCCATCATCACTGTCTAACGCGACAATACAGCCCTCTTCGTGCATGGGCGATGGCAAGGCTGATTTTAAAGTGAGCAATTGCCCTTCAGTCTCCGACAAAAATAAAGCTGTGGTAAAGGTGCCTTCACTGTTTCTGGTAAAATTTTCTTCTGGTAATGGGCAATGTAACCAAGCGGTGTAAGGCTCAAGCGTTGGGAGTTCTATGTCGGGACTTTCACTTCCTCCCGTCATACCCATCAACATCGCGAGTAAATCAAATGGAATTTCATTCCCACTTTCCCAACAGGGTACGCTAGCCCTTTGGTTTTGGCATATATGTTGTAGTGACTGTAAGCCTTTATCCTGTTCTTTCGTAATATCGTTCATCACTTCCATGTTTTTAGTGACCCGTTCATTAATAGCGGATAAACCTTGCCCAGCGATATCATTATGTTGGGTCACTCGTCGATCTCGTTCATCATTGACGGGTTTTGATTGACGATCAAAATTATCGGTGGCGCGACTGCTTGAAATCACCCTCAGTTGGCTTTGGCCACTTTGTCCTAGCGTGCTAAACGGGCTTTGAGCTACTGCTTGAAGGCTAAACGCTTGTTGTACGCCCGGCTTTAGCTTCTGCCAAAAATTCTGAATTTTATCAAAAAAGCCAGCCCCTTGTTCTTCACTTACCGCGCCTATTTCCGCTTGGGCTAAATACTTATGCTGTAAATTATCACTTGAATTTAATTGCTGTGTAATATTATTCGAAGGCCCCGCCGGAAGAGGAGTTTCTAGCGCGTTTTTCGTGGGAGTTTGCGGCATAGAGCTTAAGCTAGAGGCCATATCCATCAAGTTCCCAAGTTTTGCAAAAGTCTGATCAAATTCCTGTATTAAATTACTAGTATCAAACTCACTACCAAAACCGGCCATAGCAGCCGAGGCTTGATCTAAAAGGACTTTTAGGTCAGGATTTTTAATCGCCACATTTTTTTTTTACATTAGAAATAAGGGCATTCCGTTGCTGCAGACAAGCGGCACGTGCGTCATCTTTCTCCATAGCGGCACAGTCTTTGTCTAGTTTCTCAATTTTATCTAAACTTTGCTGCGCTTTTTTTCTCTTGGCTGGTGGTACATCTTGTCCATTAATAATAATATTATTAAATTCACTGATCCAAGGATCATTTTGAAATCGTTCCGCAAAATCAAGTGTATGCCCTGCATCAACAGCGGCAGATGAAGATCCAAAAGGCACAACTATCAAGGCTGTTAAACAACAATAACGGAGAAAAGAATTAATCATAATATTTAAAATTCTATATGTTTAACATTCGCAAGTTTATCCAAATTGGCAGAAGTTTGCTTTATAAGTTCTAACTTATTTCGATTTATCTCATTTTGCGCATCAAACATAGTACTCATTTCCTTAGCAAACATTTGTTCTCCGGCCATGTCAGAATAGTTGTTAAGCTCAGACAAAAATTTAGCACGATTTTGAGCCGCCAGTTCATTTGCCCGGCCAGTATTATTTGTTCGTCCACGCAAAGTAGTGGTTTTGGCAAAGGCATTAGGAAGCACCCAGGCGAAGAAGTTTTTGTACCACGGCAGTAGAGCCTGTTGCACTACAACCTTTCGAATTGGAAGTACCGTGAAAGCACTTGAGCTTGCGCTTGAAACCAAATCTGATTGTTCAAACTTAGATCTACGTGATGAGACTAAGCTGGCGATATTTTCCATTTTAGATTCAGCCAGTCGTGGCTCCGTTGGACACGAAGGCAGTGTGGTAGCAGCATAATACGCCTGACCAATATTTTGAGTTTCATCATAAATTTTTGGTTTTATGGGCTCAAACACTTGAGTCGAATTTGCACTGATTCCTTTTGATTCTGAGTTGGATTCCTTTACTGCCCCTTGGGTACAATCATTATGTTCCGCAAATGATTTCCCCTCACAGGCATTATCATACTGCGAAGCGACAGGGGCTACTGCCATTGAGGCTGAGTTACCTTCCGCCGATTGACAGGGATCACCTTGCTGAGAGCTATGGGGTGAGGGATTAAGAGTATTTGAACTATCTTTAGCAAAAGCCGGATCGGCTTTAGAGGCTTTTGGTCCAATTAAGGCTTCATGCTTGGCGTCTAGCTGATCGACAATCTCAAGCGCTTGCCTACTTAACACGTCTGCCTGCTTTGTCATATCTTGCTCAAAGGCTTCTAAATCCATTAAACGCGCCTCAATATATTGTGCTGTTCTAGCCCGAAAACGTTCTTGTAAGGCGGGTTCCCCTTCTTGCCTTGATTGGGCAGTACTATATTGCCCCGTTTCCTGGCCTTGCGTTACATCATCCGTGGTGACGTCATTAGCAAATGGAACATTAGAAAAAGGTAGTTTTTCACGAACCCTTTCGGTTCGATCCTTTTTTTCAGTTTCAATTTCATCCATCGTCGAACGATAATCGGGAGGGCTCGCCAACACCGCACTAACAGACAGAATCGACAGCAAGGTTAAATAATATTTCATAGGGTCGATGCATTATGAGCCGTACCTCCTTGATCAAATTTTTCTACCAATCCCTCGCCCGGTTTCGTCCCTCTAATACCAGCCATTTGCACTTGAGACTTTGCATCAATTTCTTGATCTTTATCAGCTATCGCTTTTATCGCTTCGCTTAAATAATTATATTTTTCAAAGGTAGCCCGTTCTAATCGAGCTCGTGATTCGACTTTGCGCGAATCACTAATTGAGTTTTGAATCTCTTTGAGACGGTTTGCATGGTAAACAGAGAAGTTTCTAAAACCAGTGCTGGCTTTGACAACAGCCACTGGGGCATACCAATGCTGAGCCGTTTGCGAACACAACTCAGGATTCTCTTTACAATAAAGGATGAAGGAAGGCCCAACCTGTCCCATTTCCTTTAATGTTTGCTCGTGACAATTTTGTAGATTTTGGCTTATTAATGCATATTGAGCGGTTGATCCGGGTTTGCTGGCGCTAGTTTCCGCGCCATCTTTACCCTCCGATAAACCTTCTGTTTTCGCCCCATGCCGTGCTTGCTCAGCCATTACTTTTTTATCACTTTTAGAGCACGGGCTACTTTCTGGTTTTTCTTGTTTTTCGTACGGCTTTTTAACATCACCACTCGATCGAGCTTCTGAAATCATTTGATTATTAGATTTTATCGAGGCCGCAACCGACGTATCAGATACACAGGCTTG
>CAMZKS010000073.1 GCA_947311285.1 uncultured bacterium
GTACGAAAAATGATTGCGCCAACAGCGGCTGAGGTTGAAGCCCGGCGGAGGGAATTAGTGCAACAGGTTCAGAAGCTTGAAAAGAGGTGTAAGGAGGCTCTAGATGAGAAGCATCAGGCAGAAAATGCATTACAAAAGTATTGTGATTTAATGGAGATTAAAAATCCAAAAGCCTCCACAGAGGGCTAAAGAAATCAAGACCAGTGGAGAGAGGGAAAGCGAGATTTTTTCCATCTTGATAAGTGTAATTTAAAACTCTTTTTCTTAAGGGTGTCACAATGAGGCGCAACTTGCGTTTTACTAACTGACGCTTTATTAATAGCTTCGAACTTACCTTCCCCTCTAAAGAAGATGATTAAGAATGTGCCGGCGGCTCGACTGGTGGAAAGTGCCATTGCGGGCGATGAAGAAGCCTTCTCTTTGCTCTATGAAGATTTCTATACCCCAATTTTTCGCTTCGTATTAAAGAAAGTTAGTAATGTTGAGATCGCGGAAGATCTAACCCAGACCGTTTTTATGAAAGCGTGGAAGGCCGATCAATCACTTGCGACTAATCACCCTTCACCACTGGCTTACTTTTACACCGTGGCCCGAAATTTAGTGACCGATTATTACCGGAAACAAAAAACAGTTTCACTTGAAGGCATGGACGAAGCGCAAGATAAGCTGCAAACACTGCCGAGCAATGATCCTGATCCACAAATAATTTTAGAATCAGTGGAAGCTAGAAATTTCGTAAAAAACTTATTGGGGAACGTTAAAATTGAATACCGAGAAGTTTTAGATCTAAAATTTTTGAAAGGGTATTCAAACGCAGAAGTAGCGCAAAAATTGGGTAAATCGGAAATGAATATCCGGCAGATACAAGTTAGAGCCCTTCGTAAATTAAAATCTCACCTACACTAAATCCTATGACCCTCACCCCCTCTGTTAGCGATCAACAATTTGAAACCATTCTGCTTCGCCTTGAAAGCGGGGAGAGCCTGCGGTCTGTTCAGTTAGACTTTCCGGTCTTGGCAGCGGATATTGAGGCCCTGCAAGACTTGCAAGATTTCTTTGCCGCGCAACGCAGTGTTGCCAAACCAGATCCGCAAGGATTGAAATCTGTTTTGCGCCAAGTTAATTTACTAAACCAAGCCTCAGAGGACGACGAACTGAGTTGGGGGTCTTTTTTTAGCCGCTTATCTCGTTCAACTCGTTTAGCGTTACCGGCCTTACTGGTATTAGGTGTGAGTGGTTATGTGTGGCAGTCGCAAATACCAGCCTCCAATTTAGATTCGTTGCCAAAAATGAATTTTGCTGGAACTAATAACTCGCCGATTCCCGCAATGGTGGGATCTGTGGAGCTTGATCAACCAAATACCTCACTACTTGAAGGTGATAGTGCTATGGATATGGATGCGCTGGTACAATCTTTAAGCAATGAGTTTGCCTCGGAGATGGCAGACTTTGAACAAACAAAAGAATCTTTAGAACCTCTTTTTTCAGAACAACTTTTTAGTTTCGTCCCTAATTCTACTTTATGAAATATCTAATTCTCGGTTTTGGTTTTGCCCTTATCAGCAGCACGGCACAGGCACAATATGAAGATTTGATTGATCTTAAATTATCTCAGTTGTCTCAATTAGAAGATACGGTAGAAGCGACTAATAGTTTGCCTCAGGCGGATAGTGATTGGGCTTTGCGCTTAGTGTCCGATAGTCGAGAGATATTGATTCAAGCAAGTAGTGAAAACATTGAGAGGCTTCAAGCTGCCGAAGTAGAGATTAATCAAACCGTAGCAAAAGTGGCGGCCCGATTACTTTCTTATAAAAAAGCGAAGCTTATGAGCCGCATCACAACCTTAGATGCTATGATTATCCAGTATCAGTCAGAAGGTTTTGATACGTCTGATTTAGAAGCGTTAAGTCAATCCATGAAAATGCACATGGAGCATTTAGGTTCATGATTTTACGTACCGGAAAAGTCCTGAGTAAATAACCTATTTAATCGGACAAGAAGTAAACAGTGTATTCAGTTTCTCAGCCGATAACGTTAGTTTTTCTAGTTCTGCGTCGCTAAGTTTTCTTTCTGGCACACGTTCAATTCCATTTTTACCAATGACAGCAGGAATTCCAAGCGGCGTATTTTGTAGTTCTCTATCAGCTAAATAGGGGTAGGGCGCAGAAACGGGTAACATTTCTTTAGTGTCGTTAATAACGGCGTTCAGCAGTTTTATAGTAGCTGCTCCAATACCGAAATAAGTAGCGCCTTTACCAGCGATTATAGTATAAGCCGCTTGTCGAACGTCTTCCTCTGCTTTAAGCTTTTCGGCCTCGTTTAAGGTCGTTTCTGGACGTACACTAGACCATGCAACAAATTCACTGTCGCCATGCTCGCCTAATACGTAACCATGGACATGGTTTACGTTGATATCCATGATTTCAGAAAGTCTCCATCTCAAGCGGGCTGAGTCGAGTAAGGTGCCTGTTCCAAAAATTTGAGACTGAGGCAGATCGAAAATTTGATAGGCCGACTTGGTTAAAATATCGACGGGGTTCGTAACTAGCATCACAATCGCTTCGGATTTTAGTTTTCCCAACTTAGCGGCGATAGATTGTAAAATGCTGTTATTTTTTTGAAGTAGATCACAGCGCGTTTCACCTGGGCCTTGGTTAGCTCCAGCGGTGATAATAATGACATCCATTTCTTGCAGGCGCTCATCACCAAATTGAATGCCTGAAATTTGGGCGTGGTGAGAAAACAAAAGCGTATCTTTTAAATCGAGAATTTGAGCGGCTTCTAGTTCTTCATTTAGATCGAGCAAAAAAAACTCAGCCCCAATGTGCTTGGTAATACCATGATTGATAATGTGCGCTCCTACGTTACCGGCACCAATAACTAGAACTTTTTGCATCTAAATAATAAAGAAGTTAAGCCTTATTATAACACGTTCAAGTGTTAAAGGCTAACGCCTCCCTCGATTGCCACGAAAGCGATTAGATCGAGGTTTGGAGCGATTGTTAATTCGGGCGTTAGTACCTTCGGTTCCGGGTACTTGAACTACGGCCGATCCCATTGGGAAAGGATGATCCTTCACTGTTGGGATTTGTTTATTGATCAACTTGTGAATCGCGGCGACATGCTTTTTTTCTTCACGATCTGAAAACGATATAGCGATACCGCTATTTTTGGCTCGTCCGGTACGACCAATTCGGTGTACGTAGGTTTCGGGTTCGTTTGGGATTTCAAAATTAATAACGTGACTTAACTCATTAATATCGATTCCACGCGCGGCAATATCAGTAGCAACCAGTACTTTTAGTTTATTGTCTTTGAATTTTTTCAAAGCCGCCTGACGGGCGTTTTGTGATTTATTTCCATGAATCGCTGCTGATTTATGCCCGGCTTTATCTAAGAATCGAACCAGCTTATCAGCCCCATATTTGGTGCGTGTAAACACAAGGGCGGAACCAATCGCTTCATCTTATAGAATATGGTGCAACAAAGCCCTCTTGTTCTCTCGATCAACATAATAAAGTTGTTGTTCTACGGTTTCCGCTGTTGAGGAAACTACCGCTACTTCAACCTTTACCGGATTGGTGAGCAGGCTGTTGGCTAAACCAATAATATTTTGCGGCATGGTGGCCGAGAAAAACAAGGTTTGTCGTTTCTTTGGAATTTTAGCAATAATTTTTTTCACATCGTGAATAAAACCCATGTCTAGCATTCGATCCGCTTCATCTAAGGTAAAGATCTTAAGGTTGTTTAGTTTAATGTGTCCTTGGTTCACTAAATCATTTAATCGACCGGGCGTCGCGACCAAAATATCTATACCTTCTTTTAATTTTTTCACTTGCCAGTGCTGTTTAACCCCTCCAAAAATAACGGTGTTTTTTAAATTTGAACCTTTACCGTATTCGGTAAAATTTTCATCAATCTGAATTGCTAGTTCTCGCGTAGGCGTCACAATCAAAGCTTTAATGCCAGGTTTCCAGTTACCCTCTTTGCGCGCCAGATTGAGACGTTCTATAGTTGGAATTGCAAAAGCGGCTGTTTTACCCGTTCCTGTTTGCGCACAACCTATTAAATCGCGGCCGTCTAAAATAGGTGGGATCGCTTTTTCCTGAATCGGAGTGGCTGAAGTGTAGCCTTTATCTTTAATGGCTTTTTGAATCGTGGCTGAAAGTTTTAATTGGTCGAACTGCATAAATATTCTTAGTTTCGAGCTGGAGTGTAGGTTAATAACGACTAAAAGCTATTATTTGCTCTCTTTTTACTTGCAACTCAGTTGCGTTTGGTTAGATTTAAAAACAGATGAGAAAAACACCTTTGTATTTGGCTGTGCTAGAGCGACTTAAATCTAAATCCAAGCCTGTTTCGGTTCCAGAGTTGTTGGTTTCACTTGAAACTTCTTTGCAGCCAAACAAATCAACGTTGTACCGTTTGTTAGAACGTTTAGGGGTGGAAGGTCTGGTAGAGCGCGTTTTATTAGATAATAAAACAGCGTTTTATGAACTAAAACGTCATCATCATCACCATTTTGTATGTGAAGATTGTGAAACGATTGAATGCGTAAGTGATGATGGTTTGGAAGCTAAAATTCATGACCTAGAAAATCATTTATCTTCCAGAGGCTTAAAAATTAAAGCGCATCAGTTTTCTTTCTCGGGTTTGTGCGCGGCCTGCCAATAAAAAAATAATTATGAAATATTTGCCTCAAATTCGTTATTATCTAGAGCTTATTTCTGTACCGGTTTTTGCTTGGTTGGTGATTCACTTATCCGGACACGGTTTGATGCTGTTGAAAGAAGCGGAACATGCCCATGAAGAAGCCGGACACGAGGTGGCCGAAGCTGGGGAACACCCTTTTAGTTTGAACTTGGATTTTATTTTATCGGCAGAAGTTTTAGCGGGTGTACTCGCCTTGGTGTTCTTTGTGTGGTTGTGGCACCGTAAATCGCTTAAACGTTTTGTGCCTTGTAGTCACGATCACTGTCATCATAAATCTATTTGGCCACATTTACTGGCCAGTGTGGCGTTTGTGTTTCACTGGTTTCCAGAGAGCACTTTACGCTTCGAATTATTAAACGAATTTAGTGCGCACAGTTTTGAAAATATTATCACAGCTCTCGGCTTTTTAAGTCACTTTTTAGTAGATATCGTGGTTTTGATTTTGTTGGTGAGGTATTGGCCTCGTGCTTGGCAAAAAAGTCTGACCTTCGGCATTATGCTATGGTTTTGGGTGTTGTCGTTTTGGGTGGGTGAAAAAGGCGGGCTTAATTTAACCGGAGCGCCTGAATCAATGGTGATGCTCATCAGTGCCTTCTTGCTCGCTATGTTTGTGCACAAACCACATAAACCAAAGCCGGATTGTAAAACGTGCAGTCATTAAGTTGGTTCTGTTTACAAAACAAAGACCGGTCTCTACAAGTTTATTTGCTGTTAGAGACCGGTCTTAAGATGTGTGTGTTTTTAAGCTTAATTGGCTATAGTTGATTTGTAATGACTGAAAAAAAACTAAAATCGAAGCCTGGTATAAAACCATTTACAAAGGCTTTTTGGGCTTTGTCACGGGTACGACAAGAGGCGTTTTTAAAGAATCTGTATGATTTGTCGCCGCAAAATAAGGCTTTGTTTGCTATGAGACTGGGTAAAGACACCACTAAAGTGCTGAAAGATTTAAAAAAAGCGGTGTATAAAGAGACGTGCAACCGTATCGGTAAATTTAGAAAGTTGAGATTGGCGAAAATTAATGAAATTTTACGTAATGCGGATAGGTACGCACTACCGATGCATCAGCAGATTGAATTAAAGTCTGAGGTGTGGCAGGGCATGATAGCTTTTATTATGTCTAAGCGTTCGCTTCCAGATCGCTATCAAGTCGCGGCGGCTCGGCATTTAGATCAGTATTTAAAAATGATGAGTGATCATATTTTAGAAAAGTCGGAAGTAGAAGAACGGATGGAGGCCGATAAGACACTATTATTGAAAATTTTTGAGAAAGACGCTTATTTGCCGCACGTCGAAGAGGTTTATATTAAGTGGTTTGTTTAAAGCTTTAATTTAAGGGTTGTCGAAACTTTGATTTGCCCTATATATGCACTGTAATAAAAATTCTCATGGCTAAGCAAGATACCGTTATTAAATTTCAAAACGCTTCATATATGTATGAAGAAAGTAAAAAAGTTATTCTAGATGATGTAACTTTTAATATTCGACGTGGAAACAAAATCACCCTGATGGGACAAAATGGAGCGGGAAAAAGTACGATCTTTAAAATGATCACCGGCGACATTAAGCCTGATGAGGGGAAATTGCATGTAGATATGAAAGCGAGTATCGCGATTTCTAAACAAGTGATGGAAAAGCAGTACATGGAGATGGACGTACGTGAATTTTTTGAATCAGTCTTTACTGAAAAACACTACGATATAGATCGTAAAATTGCGGCCGTATTAGATACGGTTAACTTCAAAACACCGTACGAAAAACAAATTAAAGATTTTTCTGGGGGCCAACAAGCTCGTTTGTTACTGGCTCAAGCGTTGATTCAAAACCCCGACATTTTACTGCTAGATGAACCAACCAATAACTTAGATACCGAGGGGATTAATCATTTAATCTCGTTCTTGATGATGTACGAAAAAACCGTGATGGTTATTTCGCATGACGCAGACTTTTTAAACCTGTTTACTGACGGTGTAATTTATTTAGATGTGCACACACACAAGGTTTCACAGCATGTGGGAGATTATTTTGATGTAGTAGAAGAAATTGAAGCGTTAAGAAAAAAAGAAAATCCTAAAAATGCACGTCTGCAACGTGAAATTCAAAAAAATAAGGATCAAGCTAATGTGTTTGCCAAAAAGGGTGGAAAGCTGCGTTTGGTGGCTAAAAAAATGCGAGAAGCGGCAGAAGAAGCCGAAGCAAATATGGTTGAAGTACGAAAGGAAGATAAAACGATTCGTGATTTTCGAATTCCGGTGCAAGAAGGGTTGGGGGCGATTTCGTTAGCGATTGATCATCTAAGCGTGATGATTGACCACAAAGTAGTAGAGAAAAAAATCAAACTTGAGCTACGACATGGTGATCACTTGCAACTCAAAGGCCCAAATGGAGTGGGTAAAACAACGTTGTTAGAGCGAATTTCTAATAATGAATGTTCGGGTATTACCATTAATCCTTTAATTAAGGTTGGTTATTATCGACAAGATTTTTCAAATTTAGATTTCAATAAAACCTGTGAAGAAATCTTAATGGAAGCGATTGAGACTTTTGAAGGCGATAGTCTAGAGCAGTACATGCGGGCGACGGCTTCTGGGTTTTTATTTACACGACAGCTATTAAATGCCACGGTGGGTTCACTATCAGAAGGACAGAAGGGGTTGTTAGCTTTTTGTAGACTACGGCTAATGAAACCAGGGCTTATTATTTTGGATGAGCCTACGAATCATATTAACTTCCGTCATATTCCAGTCATTGCGAAGGCTATGAAAGAATACAAAGGCGCGATGATTGTGGTTTCGCATGTCGATGAGTTTGTGAAACAAATCGATATTGCGGAAGTGTTAGATTTGGGATTGTAGGAGGGGGTACGTAAATTGAAATAAACTCAAATTCGGACTTGTTTTGTGAGGTGATCTCATCTCATCTCATCTTAACTCTTCTAATTGGTTACTTTTATTATTGAGCTTTTCCTTGTGTTGAAGATTTTAGAACTTATTAATTGGAACCTTTAGGTACTGAGTTCCATTCTCTTCCGCCTGGGGCAAATTCCCCGCGCAAATATTGGTTTGAATAGACGGAATGATTAGTTTTGGCATGCCTAACTTGGTGTCACGTTCTGTACGCATTTTTATGAAATCAGCTTGATCCTTGTTGGTGGCTACGTGAATATTGTTTTTTTTCTGCTCAGCCACCGTTGTTTCCCAAATATATTCCGTTCTTCCTTCTGGGAGATAATCATGACAGAGGAAAATTCGAGTTTCATCTGGAAGTGTGTATATTTTTTGAACAGACGCATACATTTCTTCGGCACTACCACCAGGAAAATCACAACGAGCCGTTCCAAAATCTGGCATAAATAACGTATCGCCCACAAAAGCTGCATCACCAATTACATAGACTAAGTCCGCGGGGGTATGGCCTGGAGTGTGAAGAGCTTTTGCTTCAATGTTTCCTACCTTAAAAGTCTCCCCATCTTTGAATAAATGATCAAACTGGCTGGCGTCACGCTCGAACTCGGTGCCAAAATTAAAGACTTTTCCAAATACTTCTTGGACTTTTTTAATGTGCTCTCCGATAGCTAAAGTGCCACCTAATTTTTGTTGAATGTAAGGTGCGGCTGATAGGTGGTCTGCATGTGCGTGCGTTTCTAGTATCCACTGAGTTTTAAGGTTGTTTTTTTGCACAAAATTAATAATCTTATCTGCTGAAATAAAACTAATTTTAGCTGCGTTTGGTTCGTAATCTAAGACGGTATCAATAATGGCACATTTCTGGGTGGTTTTATCGACGATTACATGGCTCACAGTATTGGTCGCGTCGTCAAAAAAAGAATGAACGATTGGTGTCCCCGAAGAGGTTGAAAAATTTTTCATATTAAAAAGTTAATAAACAAATTATTGATTCCATGGCATTTTCCCTAGAATTGTTGCCATTCCACACCAACCACTAATGCCAGCAACGAGTAGTCCTGCTCCCACAAAACCAGCTAAGTAAACGCCATAAGGGCACCCCAGCAGCTGGCCTATAACGCCAACCAAGATCAAACTTCCTGCGGTAATCATAACTTGTCGGATAATTGGAATAACCCCCTTTGCTTCGATCACGGGATATTCAAGAGCCTTCCACTCAGTTAATCCGCCACAAAAATCATAAATTTTGGCAGTTGTATCGTGCAGTTTTTTAACGGCTTGTGCACTGCGATTCCCGGAAGCACACTGAATGTAAATTTCTTCCGCCTCAGTAAACTCTGTATGATGTGGACCTAGTTCGCTTAGTGGTATGTTTTGCACGCCTTTAATATGGATAGTTTTGTACTCACCAGCCGTTCTGACATCTATAAATTTAACTTTGGGATTATCTTTTTTAGCCAATAAGGCTTCATGGAATTCGTGTGCGTTAACATGTTTCATTTTAGGATTTTATAAGTTTTAATAGTTGTTCGAAATCTTGCAGTTGTGTGGCGGTCATTTCTTTATCAGCAAACCATTTATCCTGAATAAATCCTTGGATAATTTTTCCTCGTAATCCATCAAAGGACCGTGCACTAGAAAGAGCTAATTGCACTGTTTCTTCGCACTCTGCTTCGGCGTCAATCTTCTTTTTTAGAGCTTCCAACTGCCCCTGTAGACGACTGATATGATTTATGGCTTGCTTGCAATTGTCAGTCATAGTTTACAATGAATTCTATGCAAATAATATACCCCTTATCCTATCTAGTCAATTTGAAATTGTTTAGTTAATCTTTAAGTGTTGCGTTTAAGATGAGAAAATTCGTTACATAAAGGGGGAATTGCGCCCCTAGCATACCGGATATTTACCATGGTACATGAAGTTTACATTAAGAAACAGCCACTTAAAGGGCTCGCTTTTGGGAAAAGCGGAATGCCGGTTCGGTTTCTGCCCCGATTTCTGAATGAACCAACAAAACCACCAGTCGCGAAGAGCGTGGAACAAGGGCCTTGTGGTGGGGCAGAAACGGGCGTTTACGCTGGACGAATTGGTGCAGATCGAGGGGCGTTTGTTGGAAGCCGAAAACTGGCACGACTTGGCGTTGCTGAGTTTTGGGCTGGATACGATGTTTCGGGCCAGCGACCTTTTGGCTATACAGGTTTGGCAGGTGCGGTATCCCAGCGGACCGATACGAACCCTGATTACACGCAAGCAACAAAAAACAGGACATGGGGTGTTTCCTGCCCTGACCAATCCGACCAGAACCTATTTGACGACGTGGCTGGAGCAAAGCGGCAAGGGCCCGCAGGATTACGTGTTCACGCGTTCAAAGCCCAACGATGCAGCACCGATAAGCCGTTCACATTACGCGGATATCGTCAAAACATGGGCGTCCTGGCTTGGTTACGACAGCCAAGAATTTTCCAGTCATTCAATTCGGCGCTCCAAACCCAGCCACATGTATTGGGCGGGCGAAGACATCGCGCTGATCTCGCGTTTGCTTGGGCACAAAAGCATCGCCAGTACCATCGAGTATTTGGGCATTACCCAAGCCAAAGCCGAACAAGCGGCCCTGCGCCATGTGCTGATGCAGGGACCAAACAAAAATCAAGGCAACTCAGCAAAGACCTAACGGGTTTATTGCGCTCTGGTAGCAGAAAACCTCTGAGCCGCTTGGCACTCCGACTGGTCAAATTGCACCGTTGTCAAACCTTTTTTTGTCAACTAAATTTGACACAAAACCTATTTTGGGTACAAAATAAGGATAATTACTTTTTTCAAAAAATGGGAAAATTCGGAAAATTGGCTGGTGCATTGTCTGTGATGGGAGCTTTAGCAGCCCCAGCCGCGGCACAAGAAACCACATCGGCGGTGGTTCTGGCTTCGTCGGAAGGCGTGAGCACTCAAGTTACCGATTGTGTTGGATTCGTACGCGAACAACGTGATTTAGCTCGCGAGACGGGAATTACCATGAGCCGAAGCGCTCAAAAAGGCCTTTTACTAGACTGCCAGAACGGAGAACTCGAGGCTCGGATCGCAGAGCAACAACAGATTTTGGCGTCACTCGATACAGCCATTCACCAAATAAATTTGCGAATAGATGAAAATGCGCGAATTTTAGATGAGAACGATCAAGTAATTGCTCACATTATTGCTATTAATGGGCAATTGGTTATTCGGAGGCAAGAAGTACAGGCTGAGACGGAAGCTTCTCAGAGACGGCAGGAACAAATGCTGGATGAAGCCGAACGCATTCTTAACGAGCTAGTTGGTTAGCCCACGTTAGCCACCGATGGGTAAACTTTTGTAAAATAGTGCGAATTCTGTTATAATGAGCAGAATATTTTTACATGAGCCCTGAAAGCTTTGGCCACAATGATGCTTTGCTGCCCCAACCACCAAGTGGACGTGGGGAGAACATCGGTGTACCTGGGTATCCACCGGCAGGACAAGCGGAAAGGCTAGCGGCCTTGGCGAGTAGAGAAGCGGCGGCGGACACATTTGATCCTGCCCAGA
>CAMZKS010000074.1 GCA_947311285.1 uncultured bacterium
ACTAGCCGCGTTGGAAACAGGGAAAGAAACTCCGAAGCAGAGGCAGAACCGCTTGGAAGGTTTTGTGAAAATTTATTTTCCTGATGTTATCAGTGCTGAAGCTAGGAGGCTGGCAGTTGATCGATGCTCTATTTTTGAAGATGGTTGTCGGGAATTATTTGAAGAACCAGATTTACAGTTAGCAGAGGAAGATGCCACCGATCCAGAACTAAAAGATAGTATGGCGAACCTGGCCTCTAATGTAGTTGAGGTTGTCGCTAATGATGAATCCATAGCAGCCAAAGAAACAGAAGAAACTAAACTTTCAGCCTTGGTGGAAAGCCAAGAAACTGAAATTCCAGATCAAGAAACCCGTATAAATATTCTTAACCGGGAGACTGAAATGGAAACTGCGGGCTTGGCACATGACGAAGTGACTAGAGCTGATGAATTCAGTCAAGAAGCTGAAATTAATCGAGACCTAACCACCGTTAAAGAACTACAAACTAATTTTGAGAATTTGAAAGCGGCTAACAACGGCAGTACCATTGCCGCGTTGAAGTCGTTACTTGATCCGGAAACGGGCGTAAAATCTCCCGAGATGAAAGCCCTTGTACAAAACGCGGTGGCCACGGCTGAGGCCTTAGTAGGGGCCATTCCGGGTAAGGAAGCCGCTACCGAAAAACTATTAAACCAAGTTGGCCTAAATCTGGGCGGCGGTAGCCAAGCAGACGTGTTCGCCAACTTGTTTACGGCGGCAGAAGCGTCGGATGAATTTACCGCGGAAGAAGTGGCGACTTTGCGAGCGGTGGTAACCGGATCAGATGAAGCCATTCGCACCGGCACAGATGTTCTCAACACGGCTACGGCCACCATCATCGACCCAGAAACAGGCGAAGAAGTGCCGCTTCATACCGCCGAAAATAAAGCTGAAATTTACCCTGGGGTGTACACCTATACCGAAAATGGCGAAAACGCTGTTTTAGAACTTAACATTGATGGTCATTATAATAAAATGGATGTGACGGGCATGGATGGGATGACGGTTGGATTGGTGGCTGAAATGATGAGCTGGCAAGCCGCGACTGAGGCCATGGGGGCTACCAGCTTTGTAGAAAGCGTGTACAAACTTGATTTTGATTTCACTGGTGGCGGGGCCTACGACGTGTTCAGCCTTATAAAAATGCGGAACCGATTAACCACGCTGGTGGGAAATTTTGAAGGCCACGACGGTGATATTTTTGACCCACGTACCCGTGAGGGGCTGATTAAGGATCAGATGCGGGCAGCGTCACCGACGGGCACGGCATTGGGTTGGGAAAATGATCACCACGGGTCGCTAGATCACAGCCGCAAACTAGGCTTGCATAACGACGTGGTTTTAGAAGAATTCTCTCGCTACATTCAAAACGCACGGGCTTTGGGTGGAGCGATTGATCCCGCGGATATACATGCGAATTTGTACAGAAAATTCCCTGATTTGGTGGAAAAACCAGACAAAGAGGATGATCGCGATTTAGTCACTTAGTTGGTTTCCTTGGCTTGTTCAGGCGAGCATGGCATAATATTGCCCGACTAACTCCCAAATTTTATGCGCAAACGTAGCATTGGTGTTTACCCGGATGAGAGCGGCGAATTACTTGTCAGTTTTGAAGCTGGCCAAAAAGGTGTGCTGCTTAAGAGCCTCATTCCCGAAAGTGTGCGAGGTGAAAAGTTTGGCGATTTTGATGTTAGCGGCTACCTTAGCTTGGCTCGAATGATTTTAGTGACCGCCGAAGACCTGCAAGTCTTCACGCGCGATTTTGACTTCAAAGGGGCAAGTAAAGAAAACCCCAAAAAAGCCTCTTTTCCACCGATCAATCCCAACGATCTTAAGCTTTGCCAACTAAATGGAGCTTTAGACCCGGAGCGGACAGCCACGCTTTTTGAGGTGGTGACAGCCTACTGGGAACAGAAAGACAAAATGGGAATTGAGGTTGGTTTGGTGGCCGCCATGTGGCAGCGTAACGCCGAGCCAGAGAGCATAATCAAGTTTATCAAAGACAATACGCGCAAACACCCCAAAACAGGTGAGCCTGAGTTGGTTTTTCCCAAGGCCACGCTAGAAGAAGAATTATTGGGGGCGTTGTTGCCTCTTGATGTTGCAATTGCAGAGCTTACCAAAGAAAAGCTGGAAGCTTTGGTTGAATGGTTAAGCTCAGTCCCTCGCGGTCATGCCATTTATGAGAATCCCAAAAGTAAGGCGGCAGATTTGAGTTTTTTGGGTGTGGTTGACGCGTTGGGCAAGGTGGATCAAACAGCCACTGACGCGGCCAGAAACTATATTTGGGATCGAATTGAACAACCAAATTACCCGGCATTGTGGCGGTACATACAAGCTAGCAAAGGTACTTATTCTGTCGATGAACCAGAATCTGACTACACCGCTTATAACCTGCATTTGGCCGAACTAGCCGACAACGGTGTTAGCAACCTTGATCTTGTAAAAGCGGTTCTTGCTCTGGAAAAAACCAAGGTGGAGATACCTACCGAGCGGTTGTACCGGGCGGCGCGGGTTATGTGGGAATTGGAACGATCCAAAGACAATCGCAAGACGATGGAACAGACACTTAACCAGCAACCGTTAGGTTTGGGTGGCTGGTTGTTTTTGGACAACATCATAAGTTTTACGCGAAAGGCGCAAAAAATAGTCGCCTCTGGTGCGCCGAAAATCGAATTAGAAGCTTACTTAGAAACCGCGTTAACCAAGGCTGGTAACTCTGCTGATTTTAGACGATTTCGCGATTTTTACCAAAGACCAGGATATGCCAAAACGCTGCAAGAGATTGGCGTGATAAATGAACAGGGTGATTGGTCTGAAGTGGGCTTTATACGGCAACAAATTATGATGGCCGAGGCCGAGTTAAAAGGTATTCCGCCATCGTTAGAATGGTTGCGATGGGCATTGCGTCGTCGTTACCATCCTGATCAGCCAGTACCGTTTGTGTGGGCATTGCAAAATGATAAATTACCCGCAAAATCCGTACAATGCGCACGCCTTTTGGCCAGCATGGCATTATCTGGTGGGATGACCGGCAAAAAATTTCAGATTGATGGGGTTATCACGCCAGAACAGTTTGAACGGCTTTGGAAATTTGGTGCTTGGTTAAGTGAAGATGTGAAAGTCTATCTTAATTATGAATACCCTGACTTGCTTTGGTTAGAAAAATACGCCCAACACCCACGTTTGCGATTGGAGGATTGGCAGGAGATTTGTGATTTTATCTTTGGCAAGTTCAATCAAGACCCAGACCCAAGCTTGTTGCACGACCGGTTAAAGAAAATTGGCATCATTGCTACCGGCTGGAGAGATGGTGGACACCAGCCATCCTCATCTAAGCCAGTCAATCATGCACAAAATCTAAGCCAGTCAATCATGCACAAAAAATTGGCCGCAATGATCAATGTCCCTGCGGATCAGGGAAAAAGTTTAAAAAATGTTGTGGGATGTAGCGGCTGGATGGTTTGCTTGTGCCTGCATATTCCGGTATAATCTGGACGAGAGGAATTCTTAATGCCTAAAACTATGAACCTATCCGTGCGACTGACCGAGCCTTTAACCGAGTTTGTTACTCACCGAGTTGGTACAAAAGGGGATTATGACAACGCGTCTGAATACGTGCGCGATTTGATCCGGCGGGATCGCGAGCGGGAAGAACGCTTGGCGTTTGACCGCCTGAAAGCAACTTCGCAGGAAGCTTTTGCCCAACCGGAAGCTCTTTCTCTCTCTCTC
>CAMZKS010000075.1 GCA_947311285.1 uncultured bacterium
ATTACGCCTTGGCGGTCGATCGCTTGATTTACTGAAATCACGCTTTGGTCGTGGTTTTTGTTCTATTTCAACACCGTCTCTATCTACTAAATGGTAAAAAACTTTAAGGGCATGTTCTCGCCCCTTAGAGATTTTTTTAGAACGACATTCTCCACAAACTTCACGCGTGCGGCGACCAAAAGTCCTTAGTTCTGCTGGCACAATCGCTCGGCAGTCATGGCAGTAAAGCGCCATGTTGTGGCGAGGAAGGTTGTCCCAATCAACATTTTTATAGGCGGCACGGGTTTCTGGGGTGACAATTTTATTAACCCCATCCATGGAGTCTTCCCAATCTTCTAGAGCAATTTTACTATCACTGCCACCTTTTCCTTCTAATTGGAACTCGTTTAAAAAAGAATCCGCTTTGGTTTTATCTTTATTGTTTATCATTCTTTGGCTCAGGTTTAGAAACTTCAGGGTGTTGGAAGAAGGCTTTCGCTTCCTTTTGTTTATCGAGTTGGAAGTTTAGGAACGTCGCTACGAGGCCGCAAACTTGCACAGCAAAGGCCATGAAAATACCAAATCGAAGCGAGTGATCGGCGTAGCTGCTCCCAATGGCGATGAGGACCGACCATATTAAAATAATCAAAAATATTTGTTGTATGCCGGCGGCAGCATATAAATAATTCCATTTAAAAGGCAGTTTGATAGAATTTTTTTCAAGCAGTCGGTCTATGAAGGTAAGAGAGATTCCAAGTGAAATAAGAAAAACACAAATCCCAATTAAGAATCCTGGACCCCCAAAGCCCGTGTACCAAAATACGGTTTCGTAGGCGGGGGTAGCCGCAAACCAAGGAGCAAAACACGCGAGCACTGTTAGAACATGAGAGCCAAAAACAACCTGTTCTTCAAAGTTAAGTTCTCGCAAATTTTTATGGACGTAAGCGTATTTCATCACTCCTATGATAGCGTATTTGCTCAAAAAGCAAGTTTTGGGACACTCAGGATATATTAGTTTTATTCTGTGTTTTGCATAGAATAGATCTCGATGAACCCCGCTACTTTTTTAACGACTCCGGTTTACTACGTAAACGATGTGCCTCACATCGGACATTCCTACTGCACTTTAGCCACAGATACACTGGCTCGCTACGAGCGACTTAAGCTCGGAAAAGAAAAGGTTTTCTTTTTAACCGGAACGGATGAAAACTCGCAAAAAACGGTTGATGCCGCGGAGAAGGCTGGAATTGACACCGCCACGTATTTAAAAGACATGGCAACGAAATGGAGAAATTGTTGGGATACGATTGGCATTAGTTACAATGATTTTATTCGAACTACCGAGTCGCGACATGTAGAGACAGTGCATGAGTTATTTCAAAAAATTTATGATAAAGGTGATATTTATAAAGGGACGTACAAAGGCTTGTACTGTACGGGCTGTGAAACTTTCAAAAAGACTTCGGATTTAAGCGAAGACGGTCGTTGTACTGATCATCCAAATCAAGAAATTCAGCAATTAGATGAAACAAATTATTTCTTTCGCTTAAGCGCTTATCAAGAACCACTGCTTAAATGGTTTGAAGATAATCCGGGCTGGTTGCAGCCCAAGTCTCGTACCAACGAGATTGTGAGTTTTCTTAAGTCAGGACTAGAGGATGTTTCCGTCAGTCGTGAGACTGCAGAGTTTGGCATCTCCTTACCGATGGATCCGTCGCATAAAGTGTATGTTTGGTTTGATGCGTTGATTAATTATTACTCGGCCACTAGAACCGACAGCCGTGAAGATTTTTGGCAGTCCGCATATCATATTATTGGGAAAGATATTACTCGTTTTCATTGTGTTATTTGGCCCGCCATGTTGATGTCTGCTGGGATTGAATTACCAAAGGGGGTATTTGCGCACGGCTTTTTTACCGTTAATGGTACTAAGATGTCTAAAAGTTTGGGGAATGTTATTTCACCAATAGCGTTATCGGAACAATACGGAAACGACGCCTTGCGAGCGGGGCTTTTAAGTAGTTTTGAATTTGGAAATGACGGCGACTTTAGTGCCGATAATTTTGCGGAATTTTACCGAACAAAGCTGGCTGGTGGCGTAGGGAACTTGTTTAATCGCGTAACGGTGCTGATTACAAAATTGTGTGACGGACAAGTGCCAGTGCTGGAAACCAGCTTCGAGGCCAAAACGATTAAAGATGAATTTGACGGATTTTTAGAACGGAAACAACTTAAAGGTGCGTATGATTTTTATTTTGCGACGGTTGATAAAGCGAATCAGCGTTTAAATGAGACAGAGGTTTGGAAATTAGCCAAGGTCGATAAAGACGCGGCCGATATTATTTTTGCCGAACTACACCAATACTTAGAAGTGCTGAGTGAAATGGCGGAAGTATTGTTGCCCGAAAGTGCGCCTAAAATGAAAGACATGGTGGGAACAGATGGCAAAGTTGGCCCGGGAGGCATTTTGTTTAATAGTGGGAAGGAATAGTTGAAACCCAGTTTTGAGCGGAGAGGCTTTATTTACAAATTCCGCCTTATCCTTAATATCTGCGTGATACTAAACTTTTTTTATTATGTTCAATTTTCTCAAAAATATTTTTGGAGGCGTGCCTAAGAAGAAGTGTTGTGGTGGAGGGTGTAAAAACAAAACAGTAGATTTAGGTATTTCAGATGAAGATCGTGCGGCACTACAAGTAGTTTCTGACTCAGTTGTAGTTGGAAAAATTATTTCAATCCGAGCCCATAAAAGTGAAAAAGTTACCAAAGTAAAGGTGACGGAATGTGATTTAGGGGGTGGTAAAATTGAGCAAATTTTATGTGGTGGTGGTAATATTGCCGAAGGGCAAATTGTTCCAGTAGCTACTATTGGTACGGATTTAGGAGGCGGCTTTATTATTGGCGAACGAGAAATTAGAGGTGAGGTTTCACGCGGTATGATTTGTGCTCGGCAAGAAATCGGCCTGACAGAAATTGACGCAGAAAAAGGAGGGATTTGGGCTATGCCAAGTGAGTTGGAATCTAAATTGGGCGTGAGTGTGAATCAGTTGTAGAGGTCACAAATTTCAAAAAACCGAGACCGATCTCCAAAAAGACCGGTTTGTTTTTTGAACAGGGGTTCTCGTGGGGACTTAAGTAAGTAATAGGCTGGAAAATAAGAGGCTTAGAGTCTGTAAGATTGCAAAAACGAACTTAGAATTGTAAATCGAAGTGCCTTTAGCCCGCTCGGCGATTGGTTTTGCGCAATGTGCATTGCTTTAAGGGGCTTGGTTGCGGTCCTCACACCCACTTTATCGTGGTTTTTTAAAGTTGCTTTAAATGTGATTTTTTATAGATTAGAGTCGTTAAATAAGACGTTTAGTATGAAAATTTCTTGGCAATGGTTACAGGACTTTGTGACTTTGAACGAAGATCCGAAAACAGTCGGAGAAAAATTAACGCTGCATACGGCAGAATTAGAAGAAATTATTGTGGTGGCTGATAGCGTTAAAAACGTATTTGTGGGACAGTTAATTTCGCATACAAAATTAGAGGGTTCTGATAAATTACATATCGGCCAGTTTGATGTTGGCGCTCAAGGCACGAAACAAATTGTGTTTGGTTCGGTGCACCCGCTCGCAGATGGTGAAATTGTGCCATTGGCACTTGATGGCGCCATAATCGGTTCAGGATTAGAAATTAAAGATACAGAAATTCAGGGACATAAGTCAGAAGGCATGGTGTGTGACAACAAAGAACTCGGTTTAAAAAATGAAAGTTTACTTCGCCTGACAGATAAAAGCTTGGTGGGGAAATCCTTAAGCGAGGCCGTGCAAAGTCTTGGTGACACGTTGTTTGATATTGATAATAAAAGTTTAACCCATCGGCCGATTTAATGGGGCATCGTGGTTTTGCGCGGGAGCTCGCTACTATTTTTGGTGTTAATCTGCGTTTACCTGAACCCGTGGTGAGCATTCCTGACACCACACCTTTTGAAGTTCAAATTAAAACGGACGGTTGTCGTCGGTTTTGTGCGCTTCCAATTGAAGGTGTTACCGTAGGACCAAATGAACCGAATAAGACGTTTCGTTTAGAGCAATTAGGGACTAAATCAATTTCTAATATTGTGGATATTACCAACTGGGTAATGCTGGAATTTGGCCAACCAATGCATGTATTTGATGCGGATAAAATTGAAGGCGGATTAACCGTGCGACAGGCGATAGCGGGTGAGAAAATAGTAGCTTTAGACGGCAATGAATATGAGTTAACAGCGGAAGATATGGTGGTAGCCGATGATAAGAAGGTTCTTTCTATTGCTGGAGTTATGGGGGGGCTGGGAAGCTCTGTTACCAGTGAAACAAAAAATATTTTATTTGAGGCGGCTAATTGGGATCCAACGGCGGTTCGTAAAACAGGGGTACGACATGGCATTCGAACCGAAAGTTCAATGCGTTACGAAAAATCTTTGGCGCCTGAAAAATGTTTACGAGCCTTGCTCGCCGCAGCAGAAATAACCCTAGACTATTGTCCGAAAGCGAAGATTAATTATGGGTTAACGGATGTTTTTCCGTGTCCACAAAAGCAGTTAACACTCCCCCTTGATCCAGTACAGGTCCGTAAAATTGCCGGCGTTGATATTGAAGAAAAATACATGGAGACGGTTCTGTACCGTTTGGGCTTCAAAGTCGACACCTCTAAAACGCCTTGGGAGGTGACCGTGCCCTTCTTTCGGTCTAGTAAGGATGTGCGCATTACCGAAGATTTGATTGAAGAGATAATTCGGATGTATGGTTTTGAAAACATTCCGAGCAGCTTACCAACGTTGCCGTTGCGGCCACCATTAGAAAATAAGTTACGGGAGCTTGATTGGCAAACACGTGATTGGTGGAGCGCTAATGGGAGTTTGGAGTTAATGAATTATTCGTTCGTAAAAGAGGACGATAAAATTTTAACGGGTGAATCGGAATACATCGAAATTGAAAACCCTTTATCCGACGAGTATCAATTTTTACGGCGCAGCTTGGTGAGCAATACTTTAAAACACTTAGAATCCGAACTACGAACGCACGGAGAACTCGCGTTTTTTGAGCTTGGGAGAACCTATCACCCCGCGGGAGAAGTGTTGCCACACGAGAAATCAGAGCTATTATTATTGAGGGCAAGCTTGAATGCAAAACTTGAAAACGAGCAATTCTTTGCCTTGAAATCAGATATTAATTTGTGGTTACAAAATATTGGCTTAAAGGATCTAGAAACTAAAAAATTAGAAGCTCCAAAGCCCTACCAACATCCGGCGAAGGTAGCGGAAATTTTTGTGGAAGGCGAGATGATTGGAACCATGGCGGTGTTACATCCGCAATTTTTACCACACAAACCCTCAACAATAGCGTTTGCCGAAATTGATATGAAGGTCATACAAGCACTTTGTGCCAAAGAAACAGACGCTTACAAAAAATTAAGTTTGTTCCCGAGCGTACACCGAGATTTGTCATTGGTAATGGGGGAAGTGGTTGCTATGGGAGACTTGGTGAAAGTCGCAAAAAAAGCGACGAAGTATCTTGAATCGATGGATCTGTTTGATGAATACCGTGATGTGAACAAGTTGGGAATTGGCTTGAAAAATCTAGCGTTTCACTTAAGTTTTCGGTCTCCAAGTCAGACTCTAACAGAAGACCTAATTGAAGCGGATATGACGGCCATTATTGAAGCGCTAAAAACAGAAGCTAAAGCGCAATTACGAGCGGACTTCGACAAAGCTAAACTTCACCCAGGTGGTCACTCTCTTGAGCAAAGCTCAATTCACCTAGATAAAAAATAACATGGGAATCTTTAGAAAATCTAAATCAAAAACAGAGGCTTTACTTGATTCTGTTATGCCACCAAAGCAAAAGAAGAAAAAAGGGTACGGTGGTCTTATTACTGGTATCGTAGTTGGAGGTGCTGTTGGCTCAGTAGCATCATTATTATTTGCCCCTAAAAAAGGCGCAGACACTCGGGCCGAAGTAGCAGAGAAAGGTAAAGAACTATTTTCTGAAGGAAAAACTAAGGCCGAAGAGTTTCTGGATAAATATCGAAAGTGAGTGAGACCCAGCGAAGAATGAGCTGATGGTCGAACTCATCCTGAGCCCGAAGCGTCGCGCAGGGCGTAGGATTTCTTTTTGAAGTAGATTGCTTCAATGCGAGTTTAACCCTTTCTGAATCAGATCCCCTTGTGGTTTTTGTAAATCGGGTAATAATACTCGGCTTATGTCTAAAAAATTATTCAATTTGGTTTCGGATTACAAACCCACTGGTGATCAGCCCGCCGCAATTAAAGCACTGACTAAGGGGCTTAATAATGGCCTGCGTCATCAGACGCTTTTGGGAGCCACTGGTACGGGGAAAACTTTTACCATGGCCAATATTATTAATGATCAGCAGCGACCAACATTGATTTTAGCGCATAATAAAACACTAGCGGCTCAGCTTTGTGCGGAGTTCCAGCAGTTTTTTCCCGATAACGCGGTGAGTTACTTTGTTTCTTATTACGATTATTATCAACCTGAGGCGTACGTCGCTCGAACGGATACTTATATCGAGAAAGAGGCGACAATTAATGAAGAAATTACTAAATTCCGTCATGCGGCAACGGTTAATTTATTAACGCGTAAAGATGTAATTATCATCTCGTCTGTAAGTTGTATTTACGGTTTAGGAGACGTAGAAACTTACGAGAAATTAGCCCTTCATATTAAACGAGGAACGAGTTACCCACGGACAGAATTTATACGCAGCTTAGTTGATATTCAATTTCAACGGGTAAAGACGGATTTCGAACGGGGTACTTTCGAGGTATTAGGGGACATTATTACTATTTTCCCGCCCAATTCAGATACGGCTTTTCAGCTAGAGTTTTGGGGTGATGAGCTAGAAACGATTACCGAAGTTGATGGATTTACCGGCTCAACGGTGGCTATTTTAGAAGAATGCACAATTTTCCCGGCGAAGCATCAAGTAACCACTGCCGAAGTGGTAGAACAAGCAACTCATGGAATTGAAAAAGATTTAGATATTCGACTGCAAGAATTAAGAGGTATTGGAAATAATTTAGCCGCGCACCGGCTGCAACAACGAACGAAGTATGATATTGAGATGCTGCGAGAAATGGGCTACGTAAACGGGATTGAGAATTACACGTCCTATCTCAACAAGTCTGGTGCGGGGCATCCGCCTGCTACACTACTGGATTACTTCCCAAAAGATTTTATGTGTTTTGTTGATGAATCACATATTTCTATTCCGCAAATTGGCGGAATGTTTAATGGTAATTTAAGTCGTAAACAAAGTTTAATTGAACATGGTTTCCGTCTGCCAAGTGCGATGGACAATCGTCCACTTAAATTTCCGGAGTTTGAACAACGGATAAAGCAGGCGATTTATGTTTCGGCGACACCGGGAAAATACGAGTACGAACACACCGACAAAGAAAACGTTGTAGAGCAAATTATTCGTCCGACAGGACTACTTGATCCACATATTGAAGTGCGAACAACGGAGGACCAAGTGGATGATATAATGGAAGAGGTGACAGCTACTATTAAAAAAGGTGACCGAGTGTTGGTGACCACTGTGACTAAAAAATCAGCCGAAGATTTATCAGAGTATTTTCTGGAGCAAGGATTGAAGTCTAAATACTTACATTCAGAAATTGAAACGCTGGAGCGGATTCAAATTTTAACCGAGCTACGGCAAGGGAAGATTGATGTGGTAGTGGGAATTAATCTTTTGCGAGAAGGATTGGATTTGCCAGAGGTCTCAAGAATATTAATTTTAGACGCAGACAAACAGGGGTTCTTACGTTCGCGTGACGCCCTGTTGCAAATTATCGGTCGAGCGGCACGTAACAGCGAAGGAGGGGTCATAATGTATGCGGATAAAATAACGCCCGCTATGGAAGCGGCTATTAGTGAAACTAATCGTCGTCGAGCAATTCAAGAAGCCTATAATGCTAAGCATGGCATTACGCCAACGACTATTAAAAAAGCAATTGTAGATATCTCTAAAGACCTTGGAGGTAAAACGCGTGACTTTAAAAAAGTGAGCAAAAAAGAAGACGTCAGAAAGATGATGAAAGAGTTAGATGCGGAAATGAATTTATCGGTTGAGAACCTAGACTTTGAACGCGCGGCGTTACTGCGCGATCAGTTGATGGAGTTGGGGAAGAAGTTGTAATTTTACTTCCACTTCCTTAACCGATAAACAGCCAAGCTAATTTCTAACACCGGTCGTAGCAGCAAAATATAAGCGCCGCTCACAATATTAAAGCCCCTTCAGCAACTCACTAATATCCTGATGCTTCACCTCGTTAATCAGTGTTTCTGAATTTTCATCACGGTGCGCCACGGTTTCTAAAAAGTTTTTGCGCTCTGGGGTATGGTAAATTTGCCCTAAATAAAATGGATCTCCGCTAAAGGCATATTTACGAGCGGATTCCATATTGGTTGGATCGTGTGATTCTGGTAATCGTTGAATGTGCTCTAAGTACCATTCGTGCGTGATAAATTTATTGTAAGTCGGGCAGGCTTGCAGCACGTTAATAAATGCAAAACCCTTATGATTTAAACCATTTTGAATCGTTTCGGTCATATGGTCGATATCGGCACTACACGTTTGAGCCACGAAAGACGGTTTTAGCCCGAGCACCACTTCAAGCGGGTGAAACGGTTCAATTTCTAGACCCTCAGGCGCACAGTTCATGCTTTGGCACTTTGGCGTTAAGGCTGATGGCTGTCCGGTGGTTAAGGCGTAATTTTGGTTATCATGCATAATAAACAAAATCGGGTAATCGTTTCGTACCGCGTGGCATAAATGTGAAATCCCTTCAGAAAAAGTCGCCCCGTCTCCGGCTTCGGCTATTACTTGCATTTTGTGGTTGGCAATTTTTATACCCGCCGCTAATGGCAATACCCGCCCGTGTAGTCCGTGAATAGTGTTAGCTTCGATTTTATCCGAGCCATTGCCCGAACACCCAACATCAAAACAAAACATCACGTCACGACGCTCTATGCCTTGCAGGGCCAAAGCTCGTTTAATTGCATTTTGGATAGGGTAATTTCCACAACCGCCACACCACCAGTTGATGTTGTCATCACGCAGGGTGTAATCGTTGTAGATTTTTTGTGCGTCCACGAGAGCCTTTAGTTTGGGGTTCGTCATGGTTATTTATTATCGTTAATATATTGTTCTAAATCTTCCGTGAAAAATGGTCGCCCGTTCCATTTCAAAAGTCGTCCTTTAAAGCGGTTTTGGGTTGTTTGTTCAATTAAATTCCCGAGTTGTCCGGTATAGTTTCCTTCGGCTAAGTGAACATTAGAATTATCTTTAAAGAATTGATCTAACACTTTGGTTTTAAGCGGCGACACAAAACTGTAGTGCAAATAATTTACGGTTAAGCCTTGTCGTTTGGCGCCATTAATAGCATCGATCAGAGGCCCTTTTGTGCTCCCCCAACCAATAAACGAAATATCGGCCGCTTTTACCGTTTCACCGTAAATAACGGGTTCAGGTATACTTTTTGCGGCGAATTCTAATTTACGCATTCGTTTGGCGTACATATCTCCAGCACTTTCGTCTTCGTCTAAAATGCCTTCTTCATTATGTTCATCACCATTCGCAAAATAGTAAGCCTCTGTTTCACCCGGTAGCCAGCGTGCAGATAAACCCGATTTAGTTATTTTATAACGATCGGTATTTTTTAGTTTTCCTAAATCTTCTTTTGCCACTAAACCTCGTTTAATTGGAATCGTGTTTTGCTGTAGCGGTGGAATAGAAACGTACTGTTCTGCCGAAATTTTATCAGACAGAAAAATAACCGGCATTTGGAACTCTTCTGCAAAATTTAAAGCGTGTTGAATCAGTTCAAAGTGATCGGCTGGGTCAGAAGCCGCAATTACCATGCGGGCAAATTCACCGTGTCCACCGTGCATCGCCAAATTTAAATCGCCTTGGCCTGTCCAGGTTGGCAGCCCCGTTCCAGGCCCTGGACGTTGGAATAAGCAACACACAAACGGTGTTTCAATAATTCCTGACAAGCTGACCGTTTCGGTCATTAAATCAAAGCCTCCACCAGAAGTCGCACACAAGGCGCGGGTTCCGGCGTGCATTGAGCCTAAGGCCAAATTGGCCACCGTGATCTCGTCTTCCGCTTGCTTAACCACGTAATCAAATTTTTTGGCATGATTCGCCATATGCGTCAGCAAATGCGTTGCAGGGCTCATTGGGTAGGCGTAATAAACTCTTACTCCGGCATGAATAACGCCAAGCGCTAAGGCATAGTTTCCATCCATAAAGGCCCTGTCCGGAACACTTTCAGGAAGCTCCGTTTTAAATTGAGTTTCTGTGCGCTCGTAGCCCATTTTTACACACTTTAAATTGGGCGGAATAATATTTGGTTTATGCGCAAATTGAATTTTAACTTGCTCGGCAATGGCTTCATAAGGGAGTCCCAAAACTTTCCAAAGCATCCCAATCAGCACCACGTTTTTCATGCGATCACTACCACCGGCTTCATGCGTAATTTCTCGTCCGTTTAAATGGGCGACGTTAATATTTCTTTCAACGGCACCTTCTAAAATTTTAGTAATACCACTTAAGCGTTCGTAACCATACACCAGTGTACCGCCGTCGTTAAGGGTGTCGAAATATTTAACCAAACAAGGCTTGTCTATGGCGACTAAAATATCTGGACGGGCCGATAAACTATTAATCGATTCGCGACTGGCATTAATAGTAAAGCAAGAAGTCCCCCCTTTAATAAGCGAATTATATTCCCGATCAGCCACTACGTAAAACCCAAGCTGCTCAAGGGCCTTGGCAATAATTGAGCCAGTAGAAAGCAGGCCGCCGTAACCAGAGTGTCCAACCACTCGTATTTTTAAACGTTCCATTTAGATTTTTTTATTTAAGCTAGCTACCCATGCTTGAACTTTAGTTTCTAGCTGCGAGAGCGGACATCGATTGATCATCAAGTTTTCGTGAATCAGTTCCCCGTTATGAGTTTCAATGTATTTTGCTAAAATACGTCCAGATTCAATATTGTAATCGGTGTCATACTTACTATCCCCCAAACCAATAACAACTGCTTTTTGGCCTGCTAAATCAAGCTTTTGAATACGAGGCCAAAAGCTGTAACGAAAATGATCTTCAAGCTCGCCGTGCTCATAGGTACTACAGGCTAAAATCAATAAATCGTGTCCCGTTAGCTGATTTTCTGGGTAATGTTCTCCGCGAGTCATGACAACTTCGTGACCATGCTCTTGTAAAAAAGCCGTTACAAATTTGCAGACCATCTGCGTGTTTCCACTATTAGAGCCGTAAATTATTTGTACTTGTGCCATGCCTCTTTAATTGTGGCTTAATTTGTCATCTTCTTCAATCGGTAATACTTAAACCCCCCTTTACAAGGCTTCTAATTTGAGGTGCAGTCGATCACACCACCCCTTAACTAGTTTATCCAGTAACGGCAAAACTTGTCCACTGACCATCAAGCTTGGGTGAATCAGGTGCCCGTTGTGGGTTTCAACGTAAGTTTGCAGAGTCCGAGCCGATTCGATGTGGTAATCAATATCATACTTAATATCCCCTAACCCCACGACGACGCAGGCTTGCTGACTTAGATCTATGGCTTGTATGCGTGGCCAAAAGCTTTTTAAAAAATTAGGCTCTAAAGCGCCGTGCTCATACGTTGGGCAGGCTAAAATCAATAAATCATGTCCGGTTAATTTATCCTCTGGGAAATGTTCACAGCGGTCATTGTTTACGCTGTATCCAAGGGCTTCCAAATGGGCCGCAATGTATTGGCACACTAATTGGGTATTGCCCCCATTGGAACCATAGACGATTTGAATAGTTTTCATAGTCACATAAATAATGCGTGAAACGTTTAATAATCGCAAATAGCTTTTTATTTTAAACTTGCGCGCGACTTGAATAAGTTTGATATAAACCTATAAAAATGGTATAATAACAGGATTTTTAAAAGACCTAATGAGCACATTTATCAGCTTCCACAAACGAAAACTAATTTTAGGTCTTATTTTTGTACTGCTTTTCCTTGGATTTAAAATTTTGAATGAATTTTCTGGCTCCGAAAAAAAAACAAACTTAGCCGTGCAAGAGAAAGAAGACCAAGGCCTTAAAGGGCGTGAGGCCGATTTGGTTTCATTTGGAGAATGGGCACCAATGGAGTTTAGAACGGTACTTGGGCAAGTCGTGTCAGATAGCAACATTGACGTGAAAGCTGAACTCAATGGCTCGATTGCGAGCGTAAACGCGTCGGTTGGTGATAAGGTTGATGCCGGACAGATTTTAGCGAGATACAAAACCAGTGGAGACCCAGCGGCGATTAATTATCAATCCGCACTTAGTAACTTAGAAACAACCAAGCTTTCAAGTCAAAACAGCATTAGATCTTCAGAAATAGCTTTGGAAAATGTACGAAAATCTTTAGCGCAAACCATTGCCCAACAAGATCAAAATTATAATCAGGCTTACGAAGCACTTAGGCTTGAATCACAAAGCGTTAAAACGCTTATCACGAGTGCGATTGATACGGTTGATAAGCATGTTCAGTTTACTAATAAGTACCAGTACAACCAAGATATTGCATACTTTCAAATAGGAAATACGGATGTTATTCGAAAACAAAATGTTAAAACCGAGGGGCAAAAATTGTCACTACGGGCTGGCGGACTGACGCCTGTGCCGGCCAAGGCGTCTGAATCGCAAATTTTACAAGATGCTAATGCGCGAATCGCCTTATTAAAGTCATTGCAACAAACGTATAGTAACTTAGAAATTTTACTTGAAAGAACGGCTATTAATACCAGAATTTCAGAAGCACAGGTTCAAAGTTTTTTGGCGGTGATTGAAGGCAAACACAATGCTATAGATGGCAGAGTTAGTAGTTATCAAGCTGCGATTGAACGTGCCAAGGGAGCAAGAGAACAAACCAAACTCGCGGTTTTGTCGGCACAAAATGCCGTTGAAAGCGCTTTATCAAATGTAGAACTATCGAAATCTCAGGCAAACGCTCAAGCAGTAGGAGCGCAAAACCAAGTTAATATTGCCGGAGCCTCAACGGCAGACTTGGTGGTACGGGCGCCAATTTCGGGGACTATTACGAATAAAAATGTTCGAGTAGGAGATTTAGTAAACCCAGGGAGAGTACTGTTTACAATTGTGAATGAAGCTCAAGATAAAAAAGTCGTGGCTTATTTAAGCCAACAAGAACGCCAGCAAGCTCAAGGGGCGGAAACGATTCAGATTGAAATCGATGGAAATTTGATATTCGCGACGAATAAGTTTTTAAGCTCACAGTTAGACATTAAGACACAGAAAATACTGGCAGAATTTGCGATTCCAGCCGCTACGACCTTAGTGGGGAATCTGGCGACGGTAAGAATTCCATTGGGATCAAGTGTGGAAGGCGAAAGTAATTTACTGCCGTTCTCGGCGGTTTCATTTGAACCCGATGGAGCGGAAATATTAGTACTGAATAAAGACCGGATAGCCGAGCGACGAAAAATTGTCGTTGGTCGAGTCGTCGTCAGTAATATTGAAATAGTAAGTGGTATAGAGAAGGGTGAAATGGTGATTGA
>CAMZKS010000076.1 GCA_947311285.1 uncultured bacterium
CTATGGTACAACGAAATTATAAAATGTTAAATTATTCCATTTATTCCCCTCCCGCTGGGAGGGGTTAGGGGAGGGTGGAAGAAGAAAGATAAACCTGCTATTATCTTCGCGAGCCCCCCTCCGGCTCCCCCCAGCGGTGGGAGAGAATTATAGAATATGAAACAAAATATTGACGGCGCTAATTTATGGGAGAGATTTGCTGCCAACTTGGTGCCCTATGCCCAACATAACAGAAACTCGCGCGGGCGTCGTTTTAATGAACAAGAAGACCCCGACCGGTTGCCTTATCAACGAGATCGCGATCGTATTATCCACACCACAGCCTTTCGTCGTTTGAAAGGGAAAATGCAGGTGGTGTCGCCTATGTCCGGCGATCATTTTAGAAATCGCCTCAGCCACACAATCGAAGTGGCTCAGGTGGCTCGTGATTTAGCGCGCCACTTGCGATTGAATGAGGATTTAGCAGAAGCGGTTGCCTTAGCGCATGATTTAGGGCACCCGCCTTTTGGACACGCAGGCGAAAAAGCCTTAGATCGAAAAATGCGTGAGCACGGCCGAAGTTTTGACCATAACGTGCAGTCGTTACGCGTGGTAGAAGTGTATGAAAAGCGGTACGCCGAATTTTCAGGGCTGAATTTAACAAAAGAAGTGTTAGAAGGGATTCAGAAACATGAGCGCAGCTTTGATCGTGGAGCGCGCGGTAAAATATTTTTTCCGCATTTAGAAGGTCAGTTAGTAGATGTATCAGATGAAATCGCCTATCTAGCCGCTGATTTAGAAGATGGTATGCGGGCAGGCTTCTTTGATTTGAAAGACTTAACGCAATTTAATTTATGCGCTGAGGCTCTTGCTGAAATTGGGGCCGAAGGCAAAGTATTGCGCGCTACCTTTATTCGCAAAATTATTCATAAACTACTGTATCGCTTAGTAGCGGATACAGAAGTAAATTTGAAAGACTTAAAAATTCAAACCCTAAGTGAGGTACAAAATCTACCGCGTAGTATTGTGGCGTTCTCACCGGAGTTTTATATAGAATTTGTGGCCTTGAAACAGTTTTTGATGGAACACTTTTACCGTCAACCCAGCGTTAAAAAAATGACAGAAGACGGTGAACGTAAAATTGAAACGGTGTTTGATCAGTTATTGGCGCACCCAGAAAAAATACCAGATGAATTTATGCCAGAAGAAGATTTGCATCAGCGTATTTGTGATTACATCGCTGGCATGACTGATAGGTTTTTGGAGGGGTTTTTAAAGTGATAAATTAATTTAAAAAAAAACTTGAGACTGATCTCCAAATTGAAGTCTAAACACAGAGACCGGTCTCGTTTTTTTGTAAGCTCTCAATGACAAGAATAAATTTAAAACTAGAATGGGTTAGATATGAAAATTAAATCGATTGGTATTTTAGGCGGAACGGGCGGCTTAGGCGCTCGTTTTGAAAATTATTTTAAAGAAAAATTCCCAGAACTGTCGGTGGAAGTCAGCGGACGCCGTACTAAGTTAACCAACCAAGACTTAGTCGAACAATCTGATTTAGTGATTTTTGCAGTGCCGATTGATCAAACTATTGAAGTGATAGAATCAATGATGCCTTATTCACGGCCCAGTCAAATTTGGACGGATTTTACCAGTATTAAGCAACAACCAATTGACGCGATGTTAAAATCTAAAGCGCAAGTTTGTGGTTTGCATCCGTTGTTTGGGGCGCTGCCAGAAATAGAGAACCAAACGCTGATTTACTGCCCAGAACGAATTGATAAAATTAACTTGGAAAGCTTATTGTGTTTATTAAAAGCGTTTAATTTAATGTCATTTTCTCCGCAAGCACACGATGATTTAATGGGTGTGGTGCAGTGTGCTTCGCATATGTCTGATATGGTAATGGGCGAAACGTTGCGACAGTCTGGGTTGGATTTTGAGACGATTTGGCAGGTTTCATCGCCTTCTTATCGCCTTAAATTAGAAGTTATGGGGCGAATGTTTGCGCAAAACCCTGATTTATACGCCGATATTGCAACGCAAAATTTAAGCGCGCCCAAATTTACGAATTTATTTGAAAATGCTACAGATAAGCTGGCAGAAGTTGTTTCGGATAGAGATAGAACCACGTTAATCAAAAGCTTTGAAGCGACAAAATTATATCTAACGCCTGAATTTTGCGATAAAGCTTATCATACGTCACAGCATTTTTTATCATCTTATAACGCGGAAGCTTCAGAACAAGTTGAGACCTTTGAAAGTCCAGACTTAAGTGCTGAGGTGGACATAGCTGTTTTTGGGGAAATTGGGTCGCACACTGATAGTGCTCGAGCTGATTTTGAAACACAAACAGGTAAAGGGTCAGTGGCTTTTTATGGAAGTAAATTCAAGCTAGTGGAGGCTGTTAATCGTGGTGAAGCTCGGTGGGGGGTTTTGCCATATGAGAATACGACAGAAGGGGCCGTGTTAGAAGTTTTAGATGAACTACTCGCTCATCCAGAGGTTCAAATTGTCGGTGCGATTGAGCGTTCAATCGAGCAATATTTAATGGCCGCTTCCGTTTTAGCATTGAAAGATATTGAAAGAGTTTACTCGCACCCACAAGCGCTTTCACAAAGTAAGATTTATTTACGAGCGCAGGTGCCGCAGGCAGCGGTTCTTGCGGCGGCGTCCACCGCGGACGCCGCAAGACTAATAAAACAGTCAGCAGGGAAGTCTTGGGCCGCAATTGGTTCAAAAAATTTAGCGAATCAAACCGGGTTGCACATTCTTACCCCCAACATGGCGAGTGAAACGAATCGTACTCGCTTTGTGCTGGTGCAACGTAAACCAGATCCGAAGCCGAACACCGTCACCAGCATAGCTTTTTGGTTTAAAGCGGATCAGGCGGGGAATCTAGCGACGGTTTTGAATTATTTCTCTGAGGCGAATATTAATTTGCTGAAGCTTGATTCACGCAGAGCCACACCAGATAAAGGGGGGTTTGTTTTTTTTGTAGATGCGGAAATTAGTCGAGATCAATTATCATCGCATATCGACTCGTTACAGCGAGAGGTCGCTGGTTTTCATATTCTGGGTGGGTATTAATTTTGTGACGAGGGCAACTATCTGTTCTTTTATTGTTTAATGTGCTATAATCATTAGATTGTATATACATTGAAATGATGCCCGAAAATGCCGATAAGACGCCAAACTTTGAAGCTATTATTGCCCAAGAGGTCGATAATCTAGGGCTTGATGCGTCTAGCTTAGAAGGGGTGGAAGCTTCAGGGAAGGTGTCAGAAGTGGTGCGAGAGAACGCAGGAGAAAATATTTCAAATGGTTCGGGTAAAGCCAAAAAAGACGATCAAACGGGGGGCGTTATTTCTCAGGCGGTGTCTAGCTTACTTTTTAAAAATACAAATTCTCAGCAGGATTATGTTCTACCAACCCCCATTAAGCAAAAAGCAGAAGTAAAGAAAGCCATTGCCAAACGAACAAGAGATCTAGTGTACCAAGCAACAAGGCTGGAAAAATCAAAAAATTATTCGGCGGCTAAAATGGAACGATTGTTACGAGAAATTCGACAAATGCGAAATTTAATGAGTCAATTAGTGGACATGACACGAGAAATTGTTGAAGGACTTTATCGAAAATATATTTGGAAGCAGTAATTTAATCCTCTTAGTACTACGGAAGGGGGGTTTGACTTTTGTTAGAATTAATTTGACATGAGCACCTTTTGTGGTAAAAATTGTTTGTAAAGTACAAATAAAAAAACAAATACATTCTGCGGTTTGTTCATCTATTAAAAGATAAATGCCCCAAAGAATTGTTTTTTATTTTAACCCAACCTTCCCTTTATCATGCGAAAAAATTTACTTCTCGGTCTCGGATTTGTGCTCATAGTAGGCTCACTTATTAGTTTTGTGGATGCATCTCGTTATCAATATCATCAAATGCAACGAGCCGGCTACACAAATCCAAATCAGCAAGCTCATCGTCACTCTAGTGTGTATCGTCCGCACAGTGTTTCTTACATAAATCCGTATGCAAATACGTTTCGTTCCCGAAATCGCAACCAATACAAAGCACAGTGTGATTTGCGAACGGAGTATGGTTGTCATTATTTCAACAAACAGAATATGTACCGTCCGGCGAAAGATATGCTAGATTATAAATTGCAACGGCCGGCTCAAAATCCACGAATTGAAAACACATTTCAGTCAAACCGTTTAGTGGTTCGAAATAATAACTATGTTGACCGATCAGTGACGTACCGAGGCGAACCATCAGTAAGAGATTTAGCGAAAGCTGATACAACCTACTACACGGTTAATACAAATACATTTACAAAAGACTCAAGTGGAACGTATCGTAGCAATAACACATCGTTGGCGTTTAGAGTTCTAACATCACCTAGTAATTACAAATGTAGCCAGAATAACTTTTGGGCTTGTGTGAATCGTTTAAATCAAAACTTTAAATCAACACAAGGTATTAATTCAGTTCTTAATGCGAATCAAGATTTTCGATGGAATGATACACAAGCGCTAAGCTTCGCTCGTTTTCCTACGGTTTCGGAAAGCTTTGAAGCGAAGGGGAAAATATACTACCTGTTTAGTGCTCTCAACCCTGCGGATGGAAGTATTGTTCGAATCGAGGGAGTAGCGTCTGCTCATGATCGCAATTTAGCAGCGCAACTAATGTTTAACACCTTTGAAAGTTTTCGCTTTCGACAGTAAATTCTACTAAACTTTAATTAATTTAAAATACTTATGAAAAAATCTCTTATCTTGGTCCTGGGGCTCGCCTTCATTACAGCAGGCATAATGCCTTTCAGCTCGGCTTCACGTAATGCGTATCACGCATACATTACTTCGCAGGCAAACAATAACGAATATCGTTATTTCTCTGAGGGGCGTCGAGTTACTAGTGCTCGAAAAACATATCAATCTAAAAAAACAACGAGTAGATATGCTACGGCTCGATACCAACGTAATAGCCGAGCTAATTACAGTGCACCAGTAGTTAAGCCCCTTTACATTGAGGCTGGGGAACGAAACGCCATGGGAACTAAAATTCGTCCGTTTTCGATTCGTGATGGCATTGCTCCTTGGCGTGCGAACTTAAAACGTACAGGTCGAACTTCTCGAATTATCATGCCGTTAGCCAATAGCGCGATGAATTTTGAGACATTTAAGAATGAGGCGTTCTCGGTTCAACTTCCGGTTGGCGCAATGGCTAAAGCAACTGATGCACACTCGTTTGTGGCTGGAGATTTAGCTATTCGAATTAAAAAATTTAATGCACAGACTTGTCACAATGCCTATGGTTTTCAAGGTTGTGCGACAAATATTACTCGTTCTGAAAATTCAGCGTTAGTAGGAGGTAAGGGACGTTTAATTGCCATGGACAGAACGGTGCGACGGACCTACAAATCAGATTCAGTGTTGGATCAAGTAAACCTACAAACGAATGTTTATACAGAAAAATTTACCACAGAGTTTACAGACGGAGATCAATACACGCTCTATCGTTATGCGGTGCAAGACGTAGATGGAGGTGTTTACTTCATGGAAGTTAAGATTCCACGACGTGAAGCTGCAAATTATATCGCAGCGGTTGATAAAATGTTTGATTCATTCAGAATTTACGCTCAGCAATAAGTTGAAGTTTGGTTCTCTATCAATAAAAAATGTATTAGAATGAAATCTGATGCATTTTTTTTCAACTACAAATTCGGAACTTAAAGCCACTTTTAGGGAAGCACTGCTGTCGGGTTTAGCCCCAGATGGAGGCTTATATGTGCCGTCAGGAATTCCTGAGTTCACGGATCAAGAACTAGAGTACCTTGCAACCCTTAGTTTTTCCGAGCTGGCGGCGCAAGTTACACGAGTTTTTGTAGGAGACGAAATTCCTGAGCCAGATATTGATCGACTTTGTGCACAGGCCTATGATTTTCCAATAACACTGCAGGCAGCTGGTAATGATTTGTTTTTAGAACTATTTCATGGACCAACCGCGGCATTTAAAGATATCGCCGGACAATTTATGGGGCATGCCGTGTCTTATTTTTTACAGAAAAAATCATTAAAGCGTAACATATTGGTGGCGACATCCGGTGATACTGGGGGGGCTATTGGGGCTGGTTTTCAAGATCTTCCAGGGGTTAAGGTCTTTATTTTGTTTCCACGTGGAGGTGTTTCTAGCGTGCAACGTCAACAACTTTGTACTATGGGAGGTAACATACAAGCGATTGAAATTGAAGGATCGTTTGATGATTGCCAAAGCTTAGTGAAACAAGCCTTTGCTGATAGAGCCTTTAATGATCGCTTTAATTTAATGTCCGCCAACTCTATTAATGTGGGACGAGTAATTCCACAAAGTTTTTATTATTTATGGGCGTCACTGCAATTGCAAAAAAAATATCCAAATAAAAATATTATATTTTCCGTGCCATCTGGTAATTTGGGGAATATTACTGGAGCTTATTTAGCCAAAAAAATGGGGGCGCCGATTCATCATTTAATCGTGGCGAATAACATTAATAACCCGTTTGTGGAATTGTTGCATACCGGAGAATTCAGACCACGTCCCTCAATTCATACGCTTTCTAATGCTATGGATATTGGTCATCCTAATAACTATTACCGAATAAATTATTTTTTACCTGGTGGTGCAAAAACACTTAATACGCTGTTTTCGGGGTATAGCTTTACGGATCAAGAAACGGCAGATAATTTAGCAACATTCTATCGAAATAATAACTATTTAATGTGTCCGCATACCAGCGTAGGACATTTAGCGACTCAGACTTATAAAGAGCTTCACCCAGAAGACTTAGTCGTTACTGTTGCTACGGCTCACTCGGCTAAATTTAAAGATGAAGTAGCGCCTATTATTGGAAAGTCACCAATATTGCCACCTACTTTAGCGCGGATAATGGCATACACACCAGAGGTGGATCTATTGACGCCAACTCTAGACGAGTTAAAATCGTATTTACAAACTAAAATTTAAAGCCTTATGCAGCTTACCCAATTGCAATTTCAACAGAAATATGATGCCGGAAATCTTCGGCTGTGCTTTATTGGTATGTCTAATATTGGAAAAAGTTATTGCTCAGAATTATTGCGAGCGGGCTTTGAATTCGATTACTATGAGGTTGATGAAGAAATTCAAAAAGTGCTTGGGGCATCAGGAATGACAGATGCTTCTAGTTGGATGGGCTACCCGTACGAAAAAAAATATACGGAGAATGAAAAAGTATATCTGGATTTAGAAGTAAAAAAAACGTCGTTAGATTTAACCGGAGTAAATGGTAATTTAGTGATGGATACTACCGGAAGTGTCATCAATCTGCCAGCCGCTACACATAAATGGTTACAAGATAATTTTTTAGTAGTTAGCTTTGATGTTTCGCATACTATGATTGATGACATGATGGGCGAGTTTTTTCGAAGTCCAAAAACTGTGGTTTGGGGCGAGACCTTTAATCAAAAAAAGGAAGAACAAGGCATGGATGCCTTAAGACGTTGTTACCCCGCTCTCCTTGAAGATCGAATTGTTCGTTACAGAGAGCTAGCAGATGTTACTATTCCTGGGGAGTTTTCACGAATTAAAGGGCTTCAGGCTGATCGATTATTTGAAATACTAAAGCTAAGTCTTCCAAAGTAGTTTGAGGGACATTGATTCCGTCACAAATTTGTAGTTTACTCGTTGTATGGTTATGGTTCTTAACGAAAGAATAACAGAATTTTTTATGCATAAATTACTCTCAACCAGCCTCATTTTAGGCTTCAGCGCGAGCGTGCTAAGTTTTAACCAAGCACAAGCGATTGAAGGCTATAGTTCTTACTGGGACTTTTACAAAAGTTATTACAGCAGCGATAGTGTTCGTTCAA
>CAMZKS010000077.1 GCA_947311285.1 uncultured bacterium
AGCCAGATCCTCTGTATTTTTACCACCATAAAGTAAAGTCATCTCTCTAGGGGGTTCACTTTGCTGCTCGGCTTTAATCATAGACCTGAACGGAGCAATTCCGGTGCCGGTGGCACAAAAAACTAAGTGTGCATTTTTGTTGTCTGAAATTTCGAAATGGCCAAAAGGTCCTTTGAACGGGAAACTATCACCAATATTTGCTGCGTTTAGGGCTTCTGACCCAACACCTGCACTCACAATTCTAACTACTAATTCGAGCTCATCTTCGCTTGGTATCGAAGCAATTGAATATGCGCGCCAGGCCGTTTGAGTAAACCCAATAGACACGAACTGTCCGGGAGTGTAAAAAAGCTTTTTTTCAAATTTATCTCCGGTTAAGGTTTTAAGCGCTGTTGCTTTAAATCTAAATTTGATAGTGTCAGTGGCGGCTGTTTCTTTGTGGGTTAAAACTAGATCGCCGGAAAGAATAGGATTCATAAAGAGGGTGGTATTAGGTTTGCTGAATGATTTTGGCGAGTTGTGGGCCTGTAATTTTATTTAGAATTTGTGGATCTCTATTTGGCCGTTCGACTTTTATATTAATGGCTTGTTCGCATCGTCCAAGACACGCACATGGCTCAATTTTTACTAAGGTTTTACGGCTGCAGTTCTCGGCCTCTGCCCGATCAAACAAATACTTTGATCCATGATCGCTGCAGGTCCGACCGGTACAAATTTTTAACGTTACCATTACAAATTAAACTCGAATATTTTATCTTCTGTAATAAGCGTCACTTTTTGTCCATTTTCATCGATGTAGAAATCTCTCACATCTTCTAGGTCACGGGCTTCGTTTTGGAACATTACTTGTCGACGATAGGTTGCAAATCGCTCACCTTTGGTAAAGACCAGTACTCGTTTGTTGTCTGGATCTAAAAGATAAAGATAATCAAGCTCTGCACTTGTGTAGATTTTTAAGTTCGGACCACTAAACGGAATAGAAGGTAGTTCGCGGAAATCATAATCAGTTGTTTGTCCCCGGAAAAGCTTTTTGATCTCTCCGCTAGCAGATATCAGGTAAATAGAACCATCAATAGTGAAACTCACTGCATCAGCGATCTCAATATTACCGGTGTTATACGCGGTAGCACCAGAATAATTAGCACTACGTCGTTCGTATTTCCAAATTTGATTTTCAACCGGAGAGAGTATGTAGGCAAATCGACCGTAAGTTTTAATATCAGTCCCTTTTTTTCAATTTTCGTCCTGAGTTTGCATTGGCGTAATAATACCTTCGCGGTATTCAATTAAACGAGGGTCGTCTGTTAAGAATACGAGTGTTTTTTGGTCTGGACGGTTAGCACCAGCAATCACGCTGCCGCCGGAAGCACTTAGTGTGGCCGGTGACTCGACTACATTACGAACTGTTTTAATTACATTTTTATTATCAAAAACATAAAAACTTCCATCAAGCCCAATTAGTCCTCGAGCAGACAAATTATCACTTTTTGCCCCCAAATCAGCCACTAATCGTGGAGTGGCTTGTTTAGCATTTTCCACTTGAAGTTGTTTATCTTTAATGGCGGCTAAAATGAACTGCGCATCTGAGCGGAACAGTTTGGATTTTGATTTAAATACTTGTTGTACAGACTTATCGGCCTTATTTAAATATTCTTTAGCCGAGGCTCGTTCGCCCTGAATAATGAACGTATCGGCTTGTTGTAAAGCTTCTCGGGCAATGTTTAATTCTTCGCGCAAACCAACCTCTTCCTCTGATTCCCAATTGATAGATTTTACACCCAGCCCAATTAAAAGAAGTAACAAAATGACTCCGGCCAAGATTACAAGGTTTTTTTGAGGTCTAAACTGGGCGATTTTTTTGAGACTGGCAACGGCCGAAGCACTCCCAGGTATATCGCTTATTTTATTACTGGATACACGACTATTTGGCGTCTTAATCTCGGTTTTAAGTGGAGTGTCTGAGCCATGGTCTTTTTCTACTAAAGTGTCATCACCAGTAAGGGCGGCTTTTAGCGGTGCGGCCGCATTTTCAGCTGTAGAGACCATTCGATTTAAAAAGCCTGCGGCCGGTGTTTCTTCTTTTTTCCCAATGCCAATAATGGTTACGAGTAAATCTTCTTCAGATTTTTGTGAAAGTTCCTGTCTGAATTGATTTGAAGCTTGCTGAAAATTTTGTTTTCCAAGTATGTCGGCTAATTCATTTGCGGTTAAGGTTCTTAAAATTCGATTAGAACTTAAAAGAATCACATCATCAATCATTACTTGACCACTGAGAATGTTTAAAAACAGGGACTCGGCTTGATCGGCAATTTCTGTGATTTGGCTTACCCCATGATCACGAATTAAATATGCTTCAGATGGACCACATTGACTTAGATAAAGCTGATGGAGATCAAAATAAGCAACCACTATTTCCGGTGGATTAGCACCAGTAATATTGTTTTTTTTCGCTTCTACATTGGCCGCTTTTAGCGCATCTTCAAATCGATCATAGTGATTTTCAATTTTAGAAGTCTCCATATGGTCAACAATCGCCCCAAAAATAATTTCAGCCATTGATTGTGGCTCAGAGGTTTCGACGTTAAATTTAGCGAGAAAGTAAAGTTCTTGCCCCTCGCTAATCGTTTGGTGGAATGCAAAACCAAGGTTTCCCTCGGGGTTAGTTTCGAAGGTGTGAATCGAAAATGCCATAACTTAGGTGGATATTTACCCATCAATTGTAAAGCACCTGAGAGAATTGCCAATTTGATATCATTGACAAGGCTTGAATATGTTTTTATTGCTTTTTTTTTTATTTAAGTTAGATGTTAAATGATTCATAAAAATTGTTGAGCATGGCTTTAGAAGACCCAACACCAATGAGTATCTTGGCTGACTTACCAGAAGCATTACAAGAGGGGCTGAAAACGAGGAAAGGGGAATCTCTGGGAACGGTTATAGCTGAAATTAGTTGCTTAAAGACACCACTAACGGAGGGCTACGTATCTCCGGCTAGAGAGATGGTGCCAGATATGGATGAGGCAAAAAAACTAGCAGCGGCCATGTTTGAAAAAATTAATGCATTAGTTGGAACGTTTGAGAGTGATCATGAAGATTTTGCTTTAGAATATGAGAATGATGAAAAACTTAGAAATGCAGTAGAGGCCACCTTCGTGGCTAAAGAACTGACACTGGAAAATTTAGGGATTATTAAAAAAACAGAAGGAAATATCCCAGAAGATTACTTCGATGGGATGAAAACGAATCCGGAGTATGTTCGTCTAAATGCACTTGAATTACGCGCACACTATTTAGAAACGAATCCTAGTATTGCCGCTGTGGCCAAGCTAACGG
>CAMZKS010000078.1 GCA_947311285.1 uncultured bacterium
TGAAGTAGAGGATGTCGATGAGATTTATCACGGAGCGGTCTAAAGAATGCCCGTCAGTTTGCCCACAAAGGCGATGTATAAAACGAGTAGCGCTAGACCCTCCCATTTTTGAATGCGGTCATCAGAAGTCGTAAATATAAAGGCTAAGGTGGTTACCATTAAAAACGGAATTCCAATCAACCAAGCTTCATCACTAATGGTGACTTTTCCAAAAAAGGCAGGAATTCCTGTCACAGCCAAGATATTGAAAGTGTTAGACCCAAAAATATTACCTAAGGCAATCGAGTGTTTGCCCGCTAAGCTAGCTCGAACAGAAACCACTAACTCGGGCAAACTAGTCCCAAGAGCTACTGCTAGCATAGCCACAATAGAGCTACTAATATTTAGGATACTAGCGAGCTCGGTGACAGAACGAATCGTGAAATCAGCACTAAAATAGATACCGACAGCTCCACCAATCAAAAATAACGCATCTGAAAAATTTAACTTAGGGCGTTTTTTTAATTTATCTTTCACTAATACGGCTAGTTTATTTTTACTATGATCAAAAATTGTGTACACAATAAAAACTACTAACAACGCTAACATAAGCGAGGCATCAAGCTTTGAAATTTCTTTATCGAGTACCAACATTAAAAATAACGCGGTAGAGATAAAAAAGAAGGGCAAATCTACATCAATTAATTTTTGCTCCACTTTTAATGTACCTACAACCAGAGAGCAAACACCACCGACCAATAAACAATTAGCAATATTTGAACCGATGGCATTACTAATAGGAAAATCGTTCACGCCATTAAGTACCGCCATAATAGAGGTGGTTAGTTCTGGCATAGAACTTCCGATCGAAACAATAGTAGCACCGACAATGAAACTGTTTAAGCCAAAAAATAAGCCAATCCGCTCGGCAGCGCGGGTAAAGTAGTCAGCGGAAAGCACTAACAGTGCTAAAGCCCCTATCAACGCCGCAATCCACATTAAAATATCCATGTTTGTAATTTAATCAGCCTGAGAGTAGGGAAGTGTTGTGATTTGGCAATTTTGAGGTGGTTGATTCATTTTAAGAAGATTGTATTTCGTTCCTTGCAACTTGCACTTAACTAAATTAACTAATATAATAAAATTAACTAAATTAGTGAATTATGACTTACATTCTTTCTATGTTCAACACGGGCCAAGTAACTTTGCCAAAAAAATGGCGAAGCCAGTTTAATACCACAAAGTTTAAAGCGACTGAAGAAAAAGGACGTTTAATTGTTGAGCCGATTGAAAATACACCGGAGCAACTGCGAGACGAAAACATAGAAATTTATGACGAAGGGCATGGCATAAGGTTTAAAAAAGGCTTGAGCGGAGAAGCGTTGGAGTATTTTAAACAAGCACTTAAGGATGAGTAAAGCGTATCGAAAATATATAAAGAGCCTGCCAAAACCTTTGCGTTTAAAAGTTGAGGCTCTTTTGGCTCGAATTGTAATCTTAGACTTGGAGGGTTTAGATTCTAAAAAAATGCAAAACTTTAAGTCTATTTATCGAGTACGATCGGGAAAGATTCGAATCGTATTTGAAAAAAAAGACCAAATGGGTATTCCCTTAGAAGTTAATACTCGCGGAGATATTTACTGAGATAAATAACTCTCAATAAACCCCTTAAGCTTTCCATTAAACACTTTGTCTGGTTGGTTTTCTTCGTAATCAGTCCGGTGGTCTTTCACCAATTTATAAGGTTGTAGGGTGTAGGTTCGTATTTGTGATCCAAAGGAGTTATCCAGTATGTCGCCACGCAGTTCATTTAGTTCTGCTGCTTTTTGCTCGGCTTTAAGTTGCGCTAGTCTTGATCGTAATACTTTCATGGCCGCGTCTTTATTTTGGTGTTGTGATTTTTCGTTTTGGCACGTTACCACTAAATTAATAGGGAGGTAGGTGATACGAACCGCACTATCGGTAGTGTTAACCGACTGGCCACCCGCACCACCACTTCTAAACACATCAATTCTTAAATCACTTGGGTCAATCACTAGTTCATCTTTACTTTCAATTTCAGGGATCACTTCGACTCGGGCAAAAGATGTTTGTCTTAAACTTTTAGCGTTAAAGGGGGAGAGACGAATCAAACGGTGTACTCCGTGCTCACTGCGCAACAAGCCATAAACCATAACGCCTTTAATATTAATAAGGCAGGATCTTAAACCGTCATCAGTGCTGGATTCTTCTAAAATAGTCGCTTTAAAACCTTGATTGTCCGCCCAGCGTAAATACATCCGTTGTAGCATTTGGCAGAAGTCTTCAGCATCTTGGCCACCGTTTCCGACGTGCAGGGTTAACAGCGCGTTGTAAGTGTCGTATTCGCCATCAAGCAAGGTTGCGGTGCGAGCCTCCTTAACTTTAGTCTCTAATTGTAAAAGTTCGGGGATGAAATCAATGAGTTCCGCCTCTGAGGCCTCCGATGCCATCTCTAATAAGCCGTTTAAATTTTGTTCTAAGGTGTCCCATTTGGTTAGCTGTGTTTCTTTCTGAGAGGCTTTTTGGCTTATTTTTTGTGCTTCATCAGGGGTGTCCCAAAACCCAGGTGTATTTTGTTCGTTTTGTAAAAACGTAAGATCTTTTTTTAACCCATCTAAGTTGAGCTTCACTTTTAAGTCTTCCCATTGCATTTGCAAGGTGGCGAGTATTTGCTGAAATTCGGACTTAGTCATCGTCCAGCACTCTAGCAGGCATTTTGATTAGTTTCAATTTCGTTCTCTTATAAAAAACCTCCGCATTGCGGAGGTTTTATTTTCTAATAGTTGCTTGTTAAGTCGGTGCTTAACGCATTTTGTTTCGCAAGAAGGCTGGTGTATCTAAATCGTCGCCGTCATCACTGATATTTTTTTCTCCTGGCATAGAAAACGCTTTACGCATTAATTGTGCGTGCCCCGGTTTCTTTTTGCTTTCAGGCGCGAAGCCTGTGGCAATAACCGTAATTTTCATCTCACCATTATAGTTTTCATTAATAACCGCACCAAAAATAATGTTAGCATCTGGGTCGGCGGCCTCCGTAATAACTTTAGCGGCTTCATCAATTTCATACATTGAAAGATCAGTGCCCCCCGTAACATTGAATAGAATGCCTTTAGCGCCACCAATAGATTGTTCTAATAGTGGAGATTCAATCGCCGCCTTAGCCGCGGTTGTAGCGCGATCTTCACCAGCGCCGTAACCAATGCCCATCAAGGCGGTTCCCGCGTTCATCATAATTGATTTAACATCAGCGAAATCAACATTGATAAGCCCGTGAAGTGTAATCAAATCGGCAATACCCTGCACACCTTGTCGTAATACTTCATCTACGACAGCGAAAGCATCGGTTAGCGGTGTTTTTCGATCAATAATAGAAAGAATTCTATCATTTGGAATAGTGATTAACGTATCGACGTTGTTTTTAAGTTCTTCGTAACCATCATCGGCTTTTTTAGCTCTATTTTGACCTTCAAACGAGAACGGACGTGTTACGACTCCGACGGTAAGGGCGCCTAATTCTCTACAAACACTGGCAACTACGGGAGCGGCACCAGTTCCAGTTCCTCCGCCTAAACCACAAGTAACAAATACCATGTCCGCCCCTTTTAAAGCGGCTTTAAGTTCTTCCACTGATTCTTCTGCGGCCGTTTTTCCAACTTCAGGGTTCGCCCCAGCCCCTAAACCACGAGTGGCTTCTCGACCGATATGAATCTTGTGTTCTGCTTTAGAGTGATACAAAGCTTGGGCATCGGTATTAACGGCGATAAATTCAACGTTGGCAAAGTCCGCACTGGCCATCCGATTAACGGCATTTGAACCACCACCTCCAACACCCACTACTTTAATGTTAGCGATTGGAGCTACATCAGGGATATTATTAGCGCTTGGTTGTGGTGCATGGTCTTTTGCTTGCATACTTTTCTTTTCAGATTGTGTTTGAGCCATTGCAGATTGTAAAAGGTCTTTCATAGGTAAGTAAAGGTTAGTAAGAGTTTGTGAGGAATATTTATTATTGCGGAAGTAAGCCTTTAAGCCATTTCCAAGTACTTTCGCCAAGGCGACCAAAGTTAAAGTCAAACATTGATGGCGTGGCACCAAAGCGATGTCCAAAGTGTGTGAGTCCCACGATATGAGCAAAACTTGGGTCATCTATTCGATCCACAATTCCTTCGACATCTTGAGGGAAACCTATTTGAACGGGCAATTGTAAGGTTTCACGTGCTAAATCAACGGCCCCTGGCATTTTAACCGAACCACCACACAAGATAGCTCCTGCCGGAAGCATCCCGTCTCGACCAATCTGTGCGAGTTCGTCACGAGCCATCAAAAATATTTCGTGATAACGAGCCTCGATTATTTTGGCTACTTGATGTTTTGATACAGCGTGGCTGTCTGTTTTAGAAATTTGAGACAAATCAATTTCTTCTCGTTCGTTTATATCTTTAGGGATACAGGTACCATATTCAATTTTTACTTTTTCCGCCGTTTCGATGCTACATCGTAAACCAATGGCTAAATCATTGGTGACGTGTTCACCACCAACTGGAATAACGGCTGAATAAATAACAGAACCTTCTTCAAACACAGCTAAGTTAGTACAGCTCGAACCAACTTCAATTAGTACGGAGCCAAGTTCTTTTTGTTTACGGTTTAAAACGGATTCCGCACAAGCCAGTACTGATGGCACAATTTCTTGTGGATCTACACCAGTTTGGTATAAACATTTATCAATATTTTTAATAGCGGAAACTTGTCCGGTAATAATATGAGCTTCTACTTCTAGTCTTATTCCCGTCATACCAACGGGGTATTTAACACTCTTGTGTGAATCAACCGAAAAACTTTTAGGAATCACTCTTAAAATTTCGCGGTTAGCGGGTAATGAGACTGCTTGGGCGGCTTCGAGCACCCGATCAACATCATCTTCGGTAATTTCTGCGTTTTGTCCGTTAATAGCAATAACGCCTTTAGAGTCGTAAGTTTCAATATGTGTTCCAGAGGCCCCAACAAAAACGCGATGAATGGGTTCACCGGACATTCGTTCCGCGTCGTCTAGTGCGGCAGTAATGTTCGAAGTGGCTTCATCAATATCCGTGATCATTCCTCGACGAATACCATTAGAGGGCGATACACCAACACCAATAATATTGATTGAATTTTTCTTGTCTTCTACGGACGCTACAATAACTCGAATTTTTGAAGACCCGATGTCGAGACCGACGATAGTTTTTTGATTAGCCATGCGTATAAATCCTGGGTAGGTTTTTAAGTATTTATGTTTGAACTAGTGGGGGAATTTACTTTTGAGATTTAGAGCTAAAATCCCTTTTGTAAAGCTGAAAAACCGTACCAAATATACAATTTGTGTGCAAATGTTTTTTTGTTAAGACCTGCTTGTGAACTTAAATTTTATGCACCTTTAAACAATACCCATAAGGGTTAAGCGAGTTCGTGGGCCAAATAAAAAAAGTTGAAGTAACAAAATTTGTGATCAAGCTCCATTTTAAGGCTGTTTTAGGGGTTTTTTGCCCTTGGGGCACCTATTCAAATGCTATTTCTGGTTACTGATATTTTTTTTCAAAAAAGGTTTAATTGATCAGTTCTATTGGCCTGGTTTGAACTATTATTTTGTTCTTTAATATTTTTTTGTTCACCTTTTAGGTTCAAATTACGAAGCCTTTGTAACAATCGGTGAAAGTTAATTTGACGGAAGAAATCCTCTGCTTTTTGTAGATCAAAGTTATATTCAGGTATCAAGTCTGGAGTAAAATCTAGTGGAACATTGAGCTCAATAGTGGCTAAGTATTGGCAGTGATAAATATAATCTTTGTGCTCCTTAAATTTCTCTTGTAGCTTCGGCTGTAAATCTGATAAATGGGCATAAATGCCATCAATCGTTTTATATTCTTTTAAAAGCTTTAAAGCCCCTTTTGGACCCATTCCGGGTAACCCTTTGTAGTTATCCGAGCTATCACCACATAAAGCTTTGTAGTCAATAACCTGCTTGGGGGGTAATCCCAGTTTTTCAATCGTGGCAGCTTCATCAAATAGTTCAGGGCTCTTACCATTGAAACGCGCCAGGGTAATACGATTTTCCACTAGCTGTAAAAAATCTAAATCGCCACTAAGTATGTAGGTTTGATAGTTATTCGCTTGGCGGGCTAAGGTTCCAATAATGTCATCAGCCTCAAATCCCGGGTTAATAAAGATGGGAATGTTAAAAGCGGTCACTAAATCTTTGACCAATTGTATTTGCGGAACGAAGTCATCAGGCGCAGGGCTTCTTTGGGCTTTATACTCTGGGTCCAATTTATGCCGAAAGGTCTTCTCTGGAGAGTCGAAAGCGACAATAACCTTCTGCGGGCCAAACTGTTCTAAGGCCTGCATAATGGTGGTAGCACATCCATAAACGGCATTTACGTTTATGTTATTGTGCTGTGGTGCAAAGCGTACGGCGTAGTAACTTCTAAACATCATGGCAAAACCATCTATGAGCACAAAATTTTTCATTTTACTATATTTAAACTTTTTAGGACTTTAGACAATGGGTCTTAATCGACTGGAGCTTTTATTTCTGATATAATAGTCAGATTCGCTTAAACATGAAAACGAAAAATTCACCACTCCAGCTTGAAGAAACGGTTACCTCGTTTGTTCAGAAAAAATTCACCATTGGGGTGATATTACCTTTAACGGAGGGAAATCGCTCAGAATTATTTTTCAAAACAGTTGAACCGCTTTGTAACCTTGGTTTTAAAATATCGGTTCTGGCGGTAGGGGACCAAGCTTCGCAAGAACAGTGTTATGAGCTTTCACAAAAGTTTCCAGGTAATTTTGAATTGCTCGAGTCTATTCCGGTGAATCGAGATAAAGTAATAGGAAAGTCTCAAATTATATTATTTACCAGCAGCCCTGAAAAATCTTTGATTAAAGAGCTATCGCGCAAAGGGGTCGTACCCGTTATGCCTTATGATGATAAGTTAATTGAGTTTGCTTCTTTTGATGTACAGCAGGAGCAAGGGAATTGTTTCCTCTATAACCCGGATAATTTATGGGAATGTCTGGCCACGGCCATTCGCGCCTATGAGAACTTTAAATTTCCTTATGATTGGGGTAATTTACGTAAGAATTTGAAAAAAGTGTTTGAAGCGTAGAAAACAAAGAGAATAAAATCTTGCAGGGCAGGATTTTTTTATTAATGTGTTTTGGCTCTTATCTGCAAACGCGCGAGTGGTGGAATTGGTAGACACGCTGGTCTTAGGAACCAGTGGAGAAATCCGTGAAGGTTCGAGTCCTTTCTCGCGCACCATAAAAAGAATTTTAGACCCAATAGGTTTAGAATTTTTTTTATTATAGGGGTTTAGAAAAAGCCCTGATTTTTAAGTCAGGACTTTTTTTATCTTGAAAATATTACAGAATGAAAAAACTAGTTTTTGTCGTTAATTAAGTTTTTTTCTAGTAATGATGAACCATCGAGGTTGCCGTCTAATCGGTCACCACGATAGGTTCGTTGTCGACTTTGTAAGCGTGCTTGTACATCTACTTTTTTATTACGAGCGTCTCGTTTAGCTTTTTGAGTGGCTAAATAAGGGGCACGTGATGTAAAAGGATTTCGACGGTAATTCTTTCTGGTAGTAAATTGTCGACCGAGTACGTTCCATTTAACGGTCGTATTAAGTTTTCCAGTACGCCTTGCATCTGTCCGGCTTCGAAAAGAGGGTCTGGCCATACGGCGTTTAATTCGTTCGGCGCTCGTAGTGTCGCCTTCTCGTTCATAACCACCTCGACGACTGTAACGCTCAGCTACATCAGAAGTGTAGTCTTTGTCTGTAAAGGCTCGAATGCCCTTAGTTGAAGAACCATTACTAGTAGGAAGTCTTTTGGTTGTTAGGTTTGACCGAGTCATAGTACCAGACCCAATTCGGTTGAAGTTCTTATTAGAGACCTTTTTAGCAGCAGCGGCTTTGGCTGCCTTTTTTATATCCCAATAAGCGCGCATCTTGGAAATTCGACCGTTCATTCTTGCTTCTAATGAAGTCTTGGTACTTGCTTCTTGATTTATTAAATCACAACTAGGGACGGACTTCCAGTCCGCTGGTACATCACAGGGGGTTGCAAATTCTTGACAGCTACCGTTAGGACTAACAGCCGCTTGAATCATTTGCGCGCACATCGTTTGGGCGCTAGCCACGCCACTGAAGGCGAAGGCGATTAAAGTAAATAAAAATAAAGGTCGGAGGTTCATGTTGTGTTTGTTTTAAAAATTATTAATTACGTCGCGCTTCTCGTCTTAATTTTAGACGCTCTCGGATACTAAGTCCACTCGTAGATTTTTTGCTAGTAGTAGAGCGAGTGCTGGTAGGTTTTTTGGAAGTGTCTTTGGCTTGCCATCGACGAAGTTCGCTTTGTAAGCTACTGATTTGCTTTTTTAAATCGGCAATTTTATTTCGAATCTCCGTTTGACTGGCACTATTAATAGTAGCAGAAGAACTAGATGAAACAGAAGTGCTTAAATTCGTGTTGCTTGAACTTGAGCTAGAAGATGAAGTCATTGATGTGCTTGTACTGCTAGAAACGCTTGAATCCCCAACGGCTATTTTTCGAATAGATCGTTTCTCAACTTTAATAATATTTCGTGATTGACGACTAGCACTGTCTCGCGGAATAGCCGAAATCGTTTTAAAAGAACGAATCTGGCTATCACCAAACGTAACTGTTTCATTTCCTTGGTTTTTATAAAAATAACCTTGGGCGTAATAATTCTTGCTGGCCTCTAAACCCGTGATTCGAAGACTCTTGGTTTGACGATTAACTGTCGCTTCAACTAGAGGTGTTTTCATATCATTATTAACCGAAACTCGAATCATGAATCCATCAAAGTCACTACTGGCCATTTTACTTGGTAGGGACCAGAAAAAATCAGAAAAAGTGTCGTAAGGGTATTTTCTCAGCGCCCCAAATTCAAAGTTTGAAGTTTCTTGAGTTGTGCCTGTAGAAGTAACAACTGGGTCGGTGATAGAAATAGTATCAGTCGTAACGGTATTGTTATAATCAATTTTAAATTTCAACATATCAGAACCATTCCCTAGAACTTTTTTATTATTATCATCTGTTTTATAAGTATAAATTCGGGCGTAGTAGAAAGTATCGTTATCAAAACTGTTCCGTCGTAACGAAACATCATCTTGATTGTTGTTTTGGTACATCGTTACGGGCTTGGTGATTTTTACGTTTGATTGTCTATCACTGAATTGAATGGCATACCCATCAGCGTCACCAAAATCACTAGAAGACAAGGGCGTCCATAAAAGATTTAAATGGTCGTAATCACCGGTAACACTTAGCCCTGTGATATCCGCGGCTTGAGAATTAAGTAATGGTAAAAAGGCTCCAAGCGATAAGGCTAAGACTAAGTGTTTGAATTTCATGAAAGACTGTGGTTAAAAATTTATATACAAACTGAATGCTATCGCTTAGTCTGAGAGGGTCAAGAAAGTACGATTGCCTAAAGCTGAACGATATTTTTAACGTGTATTATTTAAGCATTGTGACAGTTTGAAAACTATCTCAGATTTTTGTGAGCCTGTTCGATTAAGCGGGCGGTCCAAAATGGCCAGATTACAAACTCCGCTCGGCCCTTAACTTTGTCTTCGTGTACAAACGGTGTGTTTTTGTTTAAGTCGCCATAACAACTTTTGAAACATTGCCGAGCATCTAAACTTTGGTTTCGGTTATCACCGAATAATAATAAATGATCTTTTGGGACAATGAATTTCTTCTGTTGTGTAACGGTTCGGCCTTGATTTAGGGCTGATAAGTAGGTTTCGGGTAATTCTAAATATTCATACTCGTCATTAGTTAAATAAACTTTACCGTTATCAATCGTAATAGTGTCGCCTGGTACCCCAATAACGCGCTTAATATAATAGGCCTTTTCTGTTGGAGGTCTAAAGACGACCACTTCACCCCGCTCTGGATCTTTTATGAAGTGATACAAAAACTCATTCACAAACACAAACTCGCCTTTGCCGCGTTCACACTTTCCGTCTAATTGATTAATCGTGGGGCACATGGAAGGGCCTGAAACTCGAAAAAATTGAAAAACATAAAACCGAACACACAGCACAATTGCCAGTAATATAGCCATTTCAAGTGTAAACGCGCCCCAAGATTGATCTTTTTCTTTAATCATTGATCGTAGGTTAAGTAAGATCGATTAATTATCAATTCGTTTTATTTAACCTTTGAATTCTTCTATCTTCTTTCCCAATTTTAAATTGGGATCCAGTAAATAAAGGATCCTTACTGACTGGACTCTGAATTAAGTTTAGGGAAGTTAATTGAGTTTGAAAGTGAGTGATATTTTAATTACAATAAATTCATGAATTGGGGATTTAGAGTCTTTATGGAAGAGGATGAAAAAGTACTACGTGTATTTAGGCGTCCAGTTTTATTTTCTATTCCGGGCTTTACTTTTAGAGCCGCTTTATGGATAGGCTTGGTCGTGGCGGCCTGGTTTTTTTATCCGGCTTATAATCAATTTAATGCTAGTTATATTTGGCAAGGGTTAGCCATTATGGGTTTTGTGCACACATTTTCACCGATGTGGAAATGGTATTTTAATGCCTTGGTGATGACAAACGAAAGTTTGATTATTGTTGATTGGCCGACACTCTGGCAGAGACGATCGACCCGAATTGATTTTCATAACTTAGATGAAATCACTGTTGAACGAAATGGTTTCAAGTCTTTTATGTTGAATTATGGAAACCTATGTTTTGAAAAAATTAATGGAGGCGGGGAACACACCGTAAAAGGGCTATCGCGTCCCACCAAAACCGCCAGAGTGATTGAAGATTACCGCGAGTGGCATTTAGACAAAAAGAACTTCACGGAAGAATCAGCCCTTAAAGGTTTACTCAGTGGTATCGTGCAACGGCACGTTGGGGAAAGCGGGCAACCACACAGAGAGCGTCGTGGGTCTCGTTATGAAACGACTTTTGAGCCAACAGAAAATAGAACCGAAAGCCACACCACAGAACGAATTATTGAACGAGTAGCAGCGCCAATAGCGGTGGCCCAAACTTCGCGTCACGCCTTTCATAAAAAGAATTTTGATGATCTGCCTGATACGGAGATAGAGAAAGATTTAGATGACACTGGTGGGATAGATTTCGATTTGGATGATTGAACCTCTTTACTTGTGTTATATATTTAACTATAATTATATAAATACTTATTAAAAAGGGAATGACAAAAATTACTACGGTTGCAGATTTACAAAAACAAACTTCACCGCTTACCAAGTACGCAGAAAATAATACGGTTCTAATTACTAATAATGGGAAGGGGCGAGCGATGTTGCTTCCTTTTTTTGAAGGGAACCAAGCCGCGTTGGATCGTTATTATGAAGATTTTGAAATGGCTAAAAACAGGGAAACATTAAAGCAACGTTATCAAGAATCAGCTGAAAGCCAAGATTCTGATTTAGTTATTTAAATGCCACAATTTATTTTTACACAACTGGCCGCTAAAAAATTTAATAAGTTGTCACCAGAAATACAGGCGCGGTTACAGAAAAAATTGATTTCGTATCGTGAACATCCAGATTTCTTTAATCTATTAGAACCTTTAATTGATTTTGGAAAAGCGACGCACCGTTTACGGGTAGGGGATTATCGAGTTATTTTATCTATTACGAGTGAAGAAACTTTAAGCGTGTTAGATATTGGACACCGTAAAAATATTTATAAATAGTTCTCATGAGCCCTTGTGCTTTAAGTTAGGCGAAACCCAACCACAGCATGCCCCAAGGTGCTCTTTCTTAGTAAAAAATATTGCATTTTACGTAAATCATGTTTTAATCTGAGATAGCTTTTAGTCGTAATTGCTCCAGCTTCTTGTAAGCGTGAACGATTCGTTGAAAGCCAACGCTGATCTTTGACAACGCTAATTTTTCTTATCTAACAACTTCTGTTTAGATAGTGGCTATGAGTTTTTATTGTTTATGAAAGCTTTTGGCCGCTATTCAATCAAGGATAGTTGGCTAATAAAGAAAGAAACGACACACATGACAAATCCACTAAAAATTGACCCCCGACTGCTTTTTGCAGGAACAGCACCAGCCGCACTTGTCACGGTTAATGATGTTCCTCTTGATTTGGCACTGAAAAATAAACCGCGCTTGGCTTATGCCGGCACGGCACCATTGCGTCCCACATCGAAAAGTCGTCGTAAGAAGCTAGACGCGAAGCGTGACTATGCGCCAGCGGCTACGGCTCTGGGTGTGGTTGAGGACATTCGAGCCGGCAATACTGTTCGCCGTTCGGAACTACGTGCAGCCATTCGGCAGATTGAAGGTGAGCACATGGTTCAGTCGAACATCATCGATGTAACACAGCAAGACCTTCGGGCCATGCACGCACAACTTCGTGATCGCCAAAAAGCTAAGTCTGGCCAACGTCGTTCACGTGAACGGCCTGTGTTTGAAGTGCCGGTGTCGGCCTCGGCCGCAGTTGTTGCTCCCGACAATCCTTTACCTGATCTTGTGCGCGAGGCTTTACTTTTCGTGCACGCTAAAGTTGGAGGTTCAATTCCGACAGCGGCAGCGGTTCTGGCAGCGCAACTTCCTGAACTTGAAACGCGTCTTCGTCGGGATGGTTTTTTAGTCACCTAATCAGCGTTAAAAACGGTAGGGGCGGAATTTATTTTCGCCCCTCCAACTACCTAACTTATTATTTAATAGGTTTTTTTAAGGTAGATAGAACTTTAACCGACTGGATCCCGGCTCAAGGCCGGGAAGGAGCGAAAATATATAAACATTCTACTTTCCCTGCGTAGGCAGGGATCCAGTCAGTTATGGATTTTATTTTAGACTGGGCCCCAAGTTGAATTTGGGGAAGTTAGTTTTTTTTTTACGTCAGTATAAATCTAGTCAATTAGAGTTTATTATATAAGTCTGCCCAGTCTGGGTTTAGTTTTTCAATCAATTTTAGTTTCCACAGACGCTTCCATTTTTTAAGTTGGGTCTCTCGGTTTCTAAATTCATAAAAATCATCAAA
>CAMZKS010000079.1 GCA_947311285.1 uncultured bacterium
CATTAGAGGTACCAGTGCCAGAAGCCTTAGAGTCGGAGGCTTGGTATGAACCCTATTTCGTGATAGCGGCTAAATATAGGTTGTTACCTGGATCGAAAGAGCCAAGTGAAGAGCTAAATCGAGGGGAAGCGGCTGAAATTATTTATAGAACTCAGCAGGTTTCGAATGATAACTTTGAACATAAATATATTTATAAGGGTTCAGGGTTAGCCAGCTATTATAATGAAGGTTTTGCCGGACGGCTAACCGCTAATGGAGAAATATATAACCCGATGGATTTAACAGCGGCTCACCGGACACTACCATTTGGAACTCAAATAAAAGTGAGTAATCAAGCCGGAGACTTTGTAGTAGTTCGAATTAATGATCGTGGGCCATATCATAAAAACAGGGTGCTCGATTTATCACAAGCGGCCTTTGAGAGATTAAGCCCAGTTGGTGCGGGCGTTTTATCGGTTGATTTTGAGCTTTTTACTGAACTTGAAGATCAAATTAAAGCGATTCCAGAAGCAATTCGACCACTTTTGTCTGTTGAAACAAAACAACCAGAGGTACCAGATATAGTTATAGAGAAGTTGCGAACGCCTGTAATTTCTTCTGAGGCGCCTCGAGGAACTCGCATGCAGCTACCCAGTAAGTCGGTTATGTATGATCAACCGTTGTACGGGGAAACGGTCTCATTAATTTCTACAGATTTTTTTCCTGAGATAACTTTGCGTCAGTCTTTTGCACAAACTCAACCACAAGGCTTAGTATTTGAATTGGCTGGAACGTCACTTTCAAAAAATAGATTTAAAACGGTGACCGTTTTTATGCAAAATCATTCTACAGGGAAACAAACTCAATTTACCGGCCCAGTTTCTGGTAAAAATTTTGTGATTCCTGTAGCTTTTTTAGAAACAGGGACTTTTGATCTAGGGATTGTTTTTGATAATCAACGACAGTCTCGAGTAGCGGAAATTGAAGTACGCTCTTACCCACGTGAACGAAAACTACCAGCTCATGATATTAGCTTTGCTTCGCCCTTAAATATTAATGTCGTGCCAGAAAACAATTTAGTAAATATGCGTTGGGCGAGTGGAGAAAATCGACTGACAAAACTTGTTTTTTCTCAAGGAGAAAAAATAAAGAACGTCGTATTTGAAGGAGGAATGAGTCACTATAATTTTGATTACGAGTGGTTTGATAAAGAATTTATAGTAGATGAAAATTTGTCTATAGATTTGTACCAAGCCTTATCAGCCGATGGAACCCTTTTTTCACAGAGAACGAATTGGAAAAAAGTAACATTTAAGAATTTTAAATTAATTCGTGGATTTCCTGATAGTGAGAGAGCGGAAATATCAGTAAAACCATTTAGCCGATATTTTAGAGTGCCACAATCAATTACGCTTGAAGGTACATTACTCAGTCAAGACTTTACTTTGTTTGAAAAGGCTTTTATTACGAAACCGAACGGTTTTGTGGAAACTGCGAATTTAAATGTAATTGAGGATACCTTTAATTTTACTTTTGAGGCGCGCCAATCAGGAAGTTATATTGTGGAAGTTATTGGGGATAAAGGCGATATACTGTTTAATAGAGGCTTGTATGTTAGTAGTGAAGAAGTTTTGCCGGTTATGGCAACCGTGCAAACCGTGGTAAAACAAAACAATTACGTGGCGATCTATGATTGGATTAATCGTATTCGTGATAATCAGAAATTAAACACATTGCTTTCAAATGTAGATTTACAGGCTGTGGCACAAAAATACGCCGAACGCATGGCAAACGAGAATTTTGTCGGGCATCAAGCACCGGATGGATCTACCTCTGAAACTCGACTGGAGGGGTTGAATTTAAGAAGTTTTGCAGAAAACGTGAGTTATGGCTCAAATTTGAACTTAGCTTTATCCGGCCTAGAAAATTCAGGATCACACCGGAAAAATATCCTTTCCAAAAAATGGACTCGAATGGGGGTTGGTTTAGCTCAGAACCAAAAGGGGGAGTTTTACGTTGTGCAGATATTCGCCTCGTAGTAGTATCTAAGTGGATACAATGAAAGATTTATTTTCTAAAGTTTTGATTTTAAGTGTGGTGGCGATAGCCCCCGTTTCTTGCAAACTCAGTACAGGCACAAGCTTTAAAACCGCCTTCTGATGTGAGGAATGTAGCTGCCACGGCGAGAGATAGAGCTATTGAGCTCACTTGGGATGAAGCCACGGATGAAGACGGAGTCGTGGTGAAATATAAAGTTTATTATGGAGTTACTTCCGTGAAGGAGGAAGGAGAGAGTTATGATCAGGAAGTGGACACGCAGAGTGATAGTACGAGCTTTGAAGTAGGTAATTTAGTGAACAATGACACTTATTATTTCGGAGTAACGGCGGTAGATGATCAGGGGAATGAGTCGGATCTCTATTCGGTTGAAGTTTCTGCTACACCAAAATCAGAAACGACAACTGCCGGAGCATCGCCGATTCTACAAAGTGCCGTTCACACAGCGTCTAACAGGATTTTAGTAGTTATGTCTGAGCCGGTTAAATTAGCAGATCCGGTTACTGAGGCTTTTGACTTAACCGAAGATGCTACTGGAGCGTCTATCCCGATTTTAAACGTACAGATTAATTCAGAACAAGTAACACTTATTATTGATCCATCAGTTTTAATAGTAGGCGAATTTTATCGAGTAACCGCAACAACTGGTGTTACGGATTTTGATAATAATCCTGTTAGTTCTGGGGTTGTGGATTCCGTTGAGTTTAAAGCCCAAGAACATTTTACGGCCCCACCGGCGGAAGAAAAGCCCGCAGAAGAGGAGACACTACTAGAAGAAGACCCGGAGGAATCTCTAATAGACGATAAATTAGAAACAACACCGAAAAGTCCAAATAATTTCGGAAGCTTTTTTCTGGATAATTCAGGCTCTGGATCCGATACAGCTAATTTTTTAGATGGCTTACTTGCGCCTGAAAATTCAATCAACAACTTAGAGACGGTTGATTCAGAGCCAGTGGTAAAACCAGTTACTCAGCTGGTAGAAACGCCTGTAGTTCAAAATGAAATATCTAGTTTGAGTTCGGCACCAGACTTAATACCACCGCAAGACGCACGCAATATTAATGCGGATACGAGTAATTTTGAGAGTGGTGAAGTAGTGGTGTCTTGGCAACCAGCATTTGATATTGATGGTGATATTAAAGATCAGATTCTTTATACGCGAGTTGGTTTAGGTACCTGGGATAAGGGTCTGTCTTTAGGGAAGGATGTCAGTCAGGCTAAAATATCGGTGCAACCAAATCAAAATTATCAAGTTCGACTCGTGACTGTTGATATTTCTGGGAACGAATCTTTTGGGGCTCCGTTTGAATTCTCAACTACACTGAGCCAATCGGGAGGAGGACAGGGGACGGTGGTAGTTTTAACTATTATCACCATACTTGGATTCTTCTTCTTGTTCGCGGGTGGACGTCGAGCTTAAGAGTGTAAACAACTTTTACAGGGGTAATTATCAGACGAAAACGGATTTGACCTAATTTAGAGTTACGGTTTTAATTTAAGTGTGTAAACTGAATCGTGATGACTGAATCAATTCGAGTTCAAAAGTATTTGTCGCAAAAAGGGATTTGCTCGCGACGGCAAGCAGAGATTTATGTCCGTGAAGGTCGATTAAGTGTTGATGGCACGCAACTTACATTAGGAGATAAAGTGGTTCCAGGAGCGTTAATATTTATGGATGGGGCACCGATGGATATTCCAGAGGAAGTGGCACCGATGTTGCTGGCTTTTTATAAACCGCGAGGCGTGGAAAGCACGCTTAAGGTGATAGATAAAACAAAGACGTTAGCAAATTTTAATTTTGGTGGACGTGTGTTTCCAATTGGACGTTTAGATAAAGATTCTCATGGTTTGTTACTTTTAACAAATGATGGTGAATTGGCTAATAAATTAATGCATCCTCGTTATGAAAAAGAAAAAGAGTATTTAATACAGACGGATAAAAAGATGGAGGATAAAGATATACAAGCCTTGCAGGAGGGGATTATGTTGGATGAAAAAAAGACGGCCCCTTGTAAGGTTGAGGTGATTAATGACGATACGGTGGCGATTACCTTAAAAGAGGGACGTAACCGGCAAATACGTCGTATGTGTGTAGAACTGGGTTATGAAGTGACAGATCTTTTGCGTGTGAGAGTAGGAAAGGTGCATTTAAAAGATTTGAAGCCGGGAGATATAAAACCTTTGAGTTTTAGTATTGTTAAGGATTAAGTAATTCACCTTACTCTAGGAGTAGCTGGGAGTTGAGGGGGAACGGAGACCAGTCTCGGTTAAGGGTTTTGGGGGGGTAATAGTGAGAATAGCGATGAATTCAAGGAGTAATCCGACCATTAAGAAAAGAATTAAAGACAAAAGAGGGAGAGAGGAATTTAAGGCATTTACGAGGTCTGTGGTTAAGCTTAAGAATAAGATTATCAATTTGGGATTGAGAGATTTGGCTGAGGTCAACGTTCCGAGGTAAATACTGACGGATTAACCCGTTGGTATTCTCAACGGTTCCTTTTTGCCAGGAACAGTAAGGATCACAGAAGAAGGTTTCTAAGCCGGGAAACTCGTACTTGAGTTCATGATGTAAAACGTTTTCAGAACCGTTATCAAAGGTAATAGATTTAACGGAAGTTTGACCAGAGTCTAAGATGACTCGTTGTAAGGCGTGCTTCATTTCTTGAGCCGTTTTATTCGGCAAGACGGTGGCAATGGTGTAGCGAGTGAGTCTCTCAACGGTGACCGCCAGAACAAACTTCTGTTGAGAAAAGATCATAAGATCAGTTTCCCAGTGCCCAAATTCGGTGCGTTGGTTAATCGCTTTGTGTCGCCTAACAATGGGTGTTCTATCTTTAATCAATGACCGTTTTCTACGGGCGTTAAAAGCCTGTCTGTGGGGTTTTTTCTTACGACGGAGGTGTTGGTACAACTTCAATTTTTTCCCCTCTGCGGAGTAAATAAACTGATAAATAGTTTCGTGTGAGATAACCGATTTACCGCCTGACTTTATGCGTAGAAATCGATCAATTTGCTCCGGAGACCATTGGAGAAGTGTTATTCGATTAATGATATAGCGCTTCAGACCGGGACTTATTTCTATCTTAGACCGTTTGTGACGTTGGTTCTTGCGTAACAAGCTCTTTTTCTGGGCTAGAACCGCTAAATACTGACCAGTAGAACTTCTGTTTCTCTTCATCTCCGCTAAGATTGTACTGTGACTTCGTCCTAACAAACGAGAGATTGATCGCTTGCTTTTCTGTTTTTGTAAAAGATCTTCTAGAATCTGACGCTCTTCTAGGCTAAGGTTTTTCATGACTACTTGGGGTTAAGTGAGTTACGTTACACTCTCTCATCTTAACTCTTCCAAGTGGTCGCTTCTATTATTGAACTTTTAAAAAGATATAAAGCCTTTATTTCTAAGCCCTTTTCTGCTATAATCTCGTGATGTCATTACGTTACAAAGTTCCTCAAGACGTGCAAAGAGAAG
>CAMZKS010000080.1 GCA_947311285.1 uncultured bacterium
AAGCGATAGGCTCGGTAAGTAAATTGTTTCCATTTACTCGCGGCTAAAAATTCTGTGGCTGTCATAGTTTTAATTTCCCCAAGATCCCGATGATCACTGTTACCACTGTGGGCATGATGCTGTGCGTGCTCCCACTGCCAAGCCCGGTAAGGCGTCATAGTAATCACACTGCAAGCCCAGCCAATTCGATCGCGCCAAAACCGATTTTTTAAAAATGAAGCGTGACCACAATCATGCTGAATAATAAAAATTCGCACGCCAAACAGCGCTGCGAGCAGCGCGACTGGTATCATCAACCAAACATTGACCGTGTAAGTAAAATAGGCCAACACCCATAAAAACAAAAACGGGACAAATGAGTTTGCCACCTGCATCCAACTCTTAAGGCTATCTGGGTTTTGAAAATTCTTCGTAAGCGCGAGCCATTTGTCGGTGTTAATCTGTTCCATTCGTAGTCTTTAAAATCTACGACACTTTATTTACAAATATTCGAATGAACACTAAAAGTTAAGCGTTTTAATGGCGCCTGCTCCATGATAATTTTTTTAGGGTCAATCCTATTCATCCTGATCCAACTTATTCCCGCAATTTTTACAAAAACGGGCGTCAAAATCATGTCGAGGATAGTGACAGAAAAAACACACGTGGTGTTTTTTACCAAAAAAATGATCAATAAACATTTTAGTAATAATCGCCGTAAAAATAGCGATAACTCCAAGCCCCATAAACATCATTATGCCGGCTAAAAATTTACCGGCTACCGTTATAGGCACTACATCACCATATCCAACCGTTGAGATAGTAACCACCGCCCACCATAAAGCCTCTGGGATTGTATCGAGTTCGGTATTGACCGATCTTTCGAGGTAATAAAGCCCACTGGCACTTAAAATCAATGCAACCGACAACGTTGAAAAGAAGATCTTTAGCTCGTTTCTATAGTTTTTAAACGATTTAAAGAAGCCAAGTAAAATTTCTGAATAACGAAAAATTTTCAGTAACTGTAAAATCTTCAACACTCTAAAACTTCGCAGAAAGACCAAATTACTGACTGATAAATAGAAAGTTAGAATCACAAACAAGTCAAGCACCGCCAAAGGAGAAGACACAAAAGACCACTTTCTAGGTGAAATATACAAACGCAACAAATATTCTATAGCAAAAACAGTTACCACAAATAAATCAAAATAATGGAAATATGCCATATATTGACGCCCTAAAGGCGTTGTCTCAATAATGAAAAAGCCAATGGAAATAACAATAAGTAGTACCAAAAAATAGCCAATTCGCTTCCCCACGACAGAGTCATGGTTATTAAATATTTCGTTGAGCCAAGTTTTAAATCGATGCATAGTGTCTGTTTATTATAGCACAGTTTCCACTTTTTTCCGAGCCACAGACTCGAGTTTTTTACCAAGACCTTACTTTGACTTAAGCCGTTAGCGAAGTATAAAGTGAGCTGTAAATTAAGGCAAACCTAACTGATATGCTCGAAATCAAAAACGTACACGCTCAATTTGTAGACACACTTATATTAAAAGGCGTTAACCTAACCGTTAAGCCCGGAGAAATACATGTTCTTTTAGGACCTAATGGAAGTGGGAAATCAACCCTAGGACGCGTCTTATTGGGGGACGAAAAATATAATAAAACTGCGGGTGAAATCATTTTCAACGGTGAGTCGTTTGAAGATATGGAACCAAATGAACGTGCTAAAGCCGGATTTTTCTTCACCTTTCAATCTCCACCAGAGATTGATGGTGTTACCGTCAAAGACTTCTTATTCGCGGCGAAAAAAGCGCTTGATCCAGAATTCACTTCTAGCTTTAAATTTAAACGAGGCCTGCAAGAAACCTTAGAAGGTTTGAGACTTCCGGCCGAGTTTGTTGACCGTGAAACGAATCTTGGGTTTTCAGGAGGAGAACGTAAAAAAGTTGAAATGGCGTCCTTAATTACCCTTAACGCGAAATGTGCCTTTTTAGACGAAATTGATTCAGGGATTGATATTGACACCATTCGCCAAATTGGAAAAACACTCCGAAAATTTTTAACTGATAAATCTAAATCCGTAATTTTAGTCACCCATTCAGACAAACTTATTGAAGAAGTAAAACCAACCCACGTTCATATTTTTGGAAACGGAGAAATTTTAAAGTCAGGTGGCGCAGAACTAGTTAAAGAGATTCAAACCTCTGGTTTTGATGCCCATATCAAACGACAAAGCTCTTTAAACGTACTTTCTTAATGCGATCTTTATCATTAGGCTTCGCACTAAGTATACTCGCCTTTGGTGGTGTTTTTCAGGCACGGGCCAACCCGGTAACCGATATTGTTGAAAGTGCCGCTAATCCGGCTAACTATTTTGTTTTTGGCCAATTTCAAACTTACTACGAGCTGATTGACCAACTCGACAGCAAACGCATCGAGTTAGAAGTTCTAAGTAAAGCCATTCAAGCTCAAAAGGCACAAATACAAAGTACCAGTGAAGCCTTAGGTTTAGCAACGAACCAAATAAGCGCGCTTGAAAAAAATATTACCACCTTACAAAACCAAGCCGAGCGGAGTAACACCGAGCAAGAGAAACTTACAGACTTAAAAGTGGAAAAAGTTAATCTTGAAGAACAAAAAGGTACCTTAAACCAAGAACTAAAAACACTCAAAACGGACTTTAACCAGAATCAAACCACGAAGCTTAAGGGCCTGCAGAGTGATATCACTGACTTAGAAGAAGCGCTCAATCAAAGCCAAATCAAAATCAGAACCTACGCCGAAAACTTTATTAAAAAAGCGATTTTAGCAATCAGCATTTTGTTATTTTCTGTTTTTGCAAAGTGGATTGTTGTTAAAATTTTTAATCGTTTAGATTTTTATTTCACGCCCCATCGCAAAGCGTTTATCTTACAACTCATTCGGCTTACCATTAATGGTTTTACCATTCTAGCTATTTTACTCGTATTCTTTTCACAGTTAATTCAGGTTCTTCCTTATTTTGCCATTTTTGCAACGGCCTTAGCCTTTGCCATGCGAGACATAATTTTATCCATCATTGCTTGGATTATTATTGGAACTAAGGACGGATACAAAATCGGACACTACCTGCACATTGGGAACCTTTGGGGCACAGTGGTAGAGGTTAATCCTTTCAATACTATTGTTCGCCAAGGCGGCATGTCTGGGCAAACTGGGAGACTGCTGACCTTCCCTAACAAAATGATTTTTGAGGCATTTTTAGAAAACTGGTCAAAACTCTTTAATCTCACCTTTTTAAAATGGGATTTCTTTTTAGAACAAGGATCTGACATTGAACGAGCCGAAACTATTTTACTTAAAATTTTAGCAAACGAGCAAGCAAAATTTTATGAGGCAGTTACTCGTAAAAAAACACAATTCATTAAAAAAGGTCTCAGTGAAGAAGACTTACATCCTCGAATTTTTTGGGAAATCCAAGCCAACGGCATTTTACTACGCGGCAAGTTGTTGGTTAACTTTGATGACTTTTTTAGAGTTAGAAGTGCTGTTACCCGAGAGTTTATTATTCAAATTAATAAAGAAAAAAATATTCACCTACGCTTCGTAAACAATTTATTGCCTAATACCTTATAAAACTATGAGCGATTCTGCTGTGGCTTTTGATGAGATTACCCGTGACGATTTAGATCGTGCTGATGACCAAAGTTACATAGACAACTATGAAAAAGGTTTAAGCGAAAAACTTATTCGTCAAATCTCTGATGAAAAAAATGAACCCGATTGGGTTTTAGATATTCGCCTAAAAGCCTTTGCCGAATTTCAAGCAAGACCTTTACCCTCTTGG
>CAMZKS010000081.1 GCA_947311285.1 uncultured bacterium
CTCTTGAAAGAACGAATCAAGGTGAACCTCAAAAAAAATTCATACATTTATGATTACGAAATTCGTAATCATAAATGTATGAATTTTTTTTGAGGTTCACCTTGATTCGTTCTTTCAAGAGTTTAAATTCTTTTGTTTCGTGATTACTCGGTGCTACATTCCAATTAAAATCATTCAAATGAAAAACATCTTGAATATTTATATATGGAACAAAGGCGATTTTTTGGAAATCAAAAACGCCAAGAAAAGCTGGTGGCATAGTTTTATCAAAAGTTCGAGCCTTTCCAATAGTCAAAATAAGCTGCACAAACATAGTTACAATATCAAAATCACCAGTTTTTGCTTCTGCCCACAAAAGAGGATCTCGACCAAATAAACTTTTTTGTTTGGGAAATACTGTAAAATCAATATTCCCTAGAATTTCTGTTGTGTCAAAATCGTTAAACCAATCAACTCCAACTTTGTTTTTTAATTCTTCTTCTCTGATTTTTTTATATTTCATATTCTAAAGATTATTTGTAATCATGATTTGATCCATCGAAAAGAATAATATCGATGTTCTTAAATAAATCACCTTTTAAATGGTTGTTGTCTTTTCAGTCGTGAGCAGAAATAAATAAATTATTTACTTAATTTCTTCTATTTATTTCTCATCAAAATCACCCCCCAAACCAAGCTCAAAACGGCAAAACTAAGCAATGCTAAAGCCGATTGCCTCAGATTGAACGCTAGCTTAAAGCCACCCCAACCCCTTCACTCAACAAGTAATCACTCATATTCCGTCCTTCAAAGCTTACCTCCGCAATGTACCGCGCGTACATGTCGCGTTTTGATTTAAACGTTTCTACCGTCACCGTGCTGCCGTGCGGGCAAAACTTTTTAGCGACCATTCGTGCGTGTTTAGCCAGCCGTATTTGGTAGGGGACATCGTCTCGCATTTCAGGGGTGTCTATCCGTGCTAAACGGAGCCTTTCGGTTCGTTTAACGTAAAATCCTAAATCTATTTCGACTACAACCGTGTCGCCGTCTACCCAATCGAGTACTTTTGCTTGGTATTTATACATGGTGATTTGGTTTAAAATTACAAAAATGACTTTGGTTTTGTAAATGAATGTCCCTTTAGCATAGACTATGACCGCCTTAAAGCAACTGAACATACGAAAAGCCGCTCACAGAGTGGCTTAAGTGCTTGTTGATTTACAAAAGCGACTTCGGTTTTGTAAGTTTTGGGTATTTAAAAGCTTTAAAATAAACCCTACCCAACCTTTACATACTCCGGTTTTAAACCAATGGTGGATTTACCGATTTTTACTTCAACCGATTCATCATCCATCGTTAAGTCTCGAACTTTGAACGTAGTACCTCGCTTTAGGCCCTTAGACATGCCCTTAACTTTTAAATCTTTAATAAGATGTACTGTGTCTCCGATTGATATTTGAGTACCGTTAGTGTCTTTTATTTCCATGTTTTAAATGAGGTTAAAAATTATTTAGTTTCGTTCCAGATTCTTTTTAAGAAGTCGTCCCGACCAGAACCGTTACGGTAATATTTGTAACGAACGGGGTTTTTAAGGTAGTAGTTTTGGTGGTACTCTTCAGCGGGGTAAAAAGTTTTAGCTTCTTCAACACTAATAACAATTTCAGATTCAAATACGCCTAATGTATTTAGATTATTAACGCTTTGTTCGGCGGCGGCTTTTTCGGCTTCAGATTTATAGAAGATAGCGGGGGAATACACAAACCCTCGATCCACAAACTGGCCCTCGTTATCGGTTGGGTCAACATGCCGGAGGTGGTAATCGGCTAAATCTTTAAAACTTAGTTTTGAGGTGTCGTATTTTACTTGTACTACTTCACGATGATTGGTGGTTTTGCTAGAAGTTTGTTCATACGTAGCCGTTTGCGCAGTGCCACCGGCGTAACCAGAAATAGCCTCAATCACGCCATCTAGTTTTTCGAAATCAGATTCAGTACACCAAAAACAACCACCGGCAAACTGGGCGAGCGTCACGTTGCGGGTGGTTACGTTCACAATGGGTTTATCAACCGTTCGGGGGACAAACCATAAATAGCTACTTACGGCTAAACCGATCAAGAGTACGCCATAAACTATTAGTCTAGTGATCATAATTAATTAAAAAAAGCTCGGACTTTTAAATACATCTCTTCTGGAAAAACCTGACGCGAGAAGGTGATGTTTCGCATGTTTTGTAACCACTGAGTGTTAAACGGTGTTTCGAGTTTTTGGGTTTCTTGCCAGTAAAACAATAATTGATTTAATTTAGCGGCATTAAGGAAACCATACACTTCAGCCGAATTAAATTCATACAACACACTACTTCTAAAATCATCATTCATAGCCAAACTCAAGCTTTGATCGGCCTTAGTGTTAATTACTTTCTCAATTAAATTCGTGCGATTCGCCATTACTAAGTAATCGCCAATTTGGGTGTAACTGAAATTGATACTACCGTCTTCTTTTTGCGAACTGTAATACGTTTGGCCGTTGAGTTCGGTTTGCTGAATAGGTAAGTTTTGTGGATCACTCGCGATGAGTTCCGTTCGAGTTGAGCCGTCGGGTAGTTTCACTTCTTCGGTAATAGGCGTGAAACGTGATTGGGCTTTTTGAATCAACTGGTTAATGCTGTCAGCATCTTGAGCATCGCCGAGAGTGCTAATAAATCCAATTTCTAAACCTTGGTTGAAATCCAAAATAAAAGCGTAAGGCCCACGAATAAGATTAAGGAAATCTTTTTCGAAATCGAAATCGCCCCCAAACCAACTTTCTGATTGAGCGCGAATTAAACCTTCGAACACTAAGCTTAACTGTGGATCAAGTTCGTTTAAGTAGCGTTTGGTGTGTTGGTACTTGGCATAAAGATCTTCCCCGTTTTGAAACAATAACGTATTTTTGGGCGCGAAGTACGCTAGGTTTGGCACGGTTTGGTTGGCGGCTTTCACAACGACTTGATTTTTGTCGTACACCGCTTGATGGGTTTTGATTTTAACATCCCCTTGTAGTTGGTTGTCTTTAATACGAAAAGCAAACCCCCACTGTGGAGTGCTGGTCCCTAGGCCACGGAGCAGGGGAGCGAAGGCTTGGTTGTCGCTGGCTTGGGCGAAGCCCGCCGTGTCACCGGCAAAGTTGAAGTAGGTTTTAATAAACTTGAGCGATGGTAAATCTTTTTGGAGATTTTGGTATTCCGTGTTTTTGTAAAGTTTTTTGGGATTGCTTAGTTCTTGTGTAAGGGTCACCGGGTTGTCTGCCCACATTAACCAGCCTTTGTGAAAGAGAAAAGCATTTGTTGACGAATAGGACGGCGTGTAGATGGTTCCGTGCTCACTCTCGATTTTAGCTAAAGTTTCACCGGGCAACAAGAATTGGTTTATGAAGACTTGAGCCGTGTGTTTAGAGCGGTAATTAAAGGCGTGTAAAAATTGTTGTTTAGGAAGCCACGCTAGGGCCGCTTTTTTCCCAAGCCATGGGGAAAAGTCACTGAGCGTGAACTCATTACTAATCCCCGGTACATTTAACGGCGTATTCTGATTGCTACCAAGATTGTTGGTTAAGAAGTCTAAGTTAGTTTTGTTTAACTTTATTTCTACTAAGGCAACGATGTCTTGGCTGAGTAAATGATCGATTTTGTTCTCCTGTATTTGTTTCAGGTAAAGGGCTCCGCCAATAAGCCCTAAAAAGAAGAGGCCAAAGCCAAAGAGAAAAAAACGATCTTGTATGACTTTGTTATTTGAAGGTGCTTTAGACATCGCGCGCAATTCTCTTTCTTTTTTGATAAAAATCAAATTGACTTTGCCTCGTCTGGTTCTAAAATCTGCCGGCTCTTGATGAAGTTTCCCAAAAGATATTAAGTGCGGCAGATTAACACCTTCGGGGGGTAGCTCAGTTGGCTAGAGTGCCTGGTTTGGGACCAGGAGGTCGCAGGTTCGAGTCCTGTCTCCCCGACCATTTAAAAAATGATTTTAGACCCTTAGGGTTTGAAATCATTTTTTGTTAGTGCCCGAGTAGGGCACGTCTCGAACCTTAAGGTTCGCCCATCACTCCACGAGGCACGAGTGGTTTAGCGGAGCCATCTGTTTAAATCTATGATTTAATAAAGAGTGTCCTGTCTCCCTATTCCTTTATTTTCGTTCTCAATGAAATTGAGATAAGAAAGTCCTGTCGTAATAATTTCCCTTTCCCCCCTACTCAAACACCCCTACAAACTCCCGTCTTAAGTTATCCTTAAACACACTGGCTGGTACAAAGGCTTCATAGCTCCCTTCCGAGTACGAACCGACCGCGTAGGGCGCAAAGAAGAACAGGATTCCTAATTGGTCATCTCTTTCTGAGACAACCCAAGAATCAAGCAGGTCTGCGTCAAAAATAGTGTCGGTTAAATTACCATCGAGGCTGGCGTTGTAGCTTTCTTCTTGCTTAGATGATTCCCAGCGTTCGGTTTTACTGATGATGATTGATTCTCGAACACTGGCAATAATAGGTTCTAAATAGGAATCATCTTGAAAGAAAGAGGCTAGGGTTAGAATTTTATTACTACTGGGGTGGTAGTTGTAAGTGTCAGTGTAATGGTTGCCATGGGCACCGCCTTGATAAGTGTAAACCTGAAAAGCAAGACTCCACAGTTCTGGTGAATAACGCCCACCTAACCACGCGATACTGTAATCCCAAGGAATAGAAGCGGAGGCCGCAATCGCTTCGTCTGAATCATCTACAAAAATATTTGCTTCGTTTTTAAACGTCTCTATGGCCGTTAAATAATTTTCGTTTACGGCTTTTAGTACGGGGTGATTAGGTAATAAATTGGTAATA
>CAMZKS010000082.1 GCA_947311285.1 uncultured bacterium
CTACTTCGAAATATCCAGTCTTTCGATCAGTTGCTACGACAGCGCTCCATTCCTTTGCTAAATCCGGCCACGGTGATTCGCGCCAGCTAAACAACAAGCCTAGATTTTTCTTAAGCCTTTGGCGCACCGGAATGGGTAAATTAATCTGCCGGTTCCATTTTTCATCATACATTTGTACCTCGGGTTTAGTTTCTACTGGAACCTTGTAAGCGGGATAAATAATTTCTTCTTTTTCGTTATTTAAAGCCTCCATCCAACCAGGCTTAGCGATAAAATAGGCAAGAAAATTTTGTTTTTTGTTGGTTTCTTCGGCTTTGATAATTTGTTTAAACGCAGCCTCTTTTAACGCCACCTTTACGGCAGAGGATTGGCGGCCAGAGTTTCGGTTTATTTTATTTAGCCCAATAATGTTAAGTGCGGTGCTATCCGTTTCCCCAGACTGGTCTGAGACCTCAAGTCGTAGCCGGTATTCCCCAGGATTCTCAATGTAGAAACCTTTAGGGTTCTCTATTTCTGAAAACAATTCATCCTCTAAAAACCACTTATAACTTTTAATATCTTTTTTTCCGTTAAGGTCTGTCGAATCACTTCCGGTTACGTTTAGCAAAAAAGGCGTGGTCGCGATTGTTTTTTTTGCTCCTTGTAGAGTTATAACCGCTTGTGGTGGTTGGTTTGAGCTTTCATTAATGTGTCCGGGAGAGCCATTAAAATGACGAAACCAGTCAAGGGATGTACTTGTATCTGAGGCGCCAATGATTCGGGCTAAAGATTCATTCGGAATTAAGTTTTCAATGTTAATACAATTGCCCGACCAAACTTGAGCCGCAATGTACTTGTTGACGCGTTTGCTTTCGGTTTGGCTCAAATTTTTTTTCTGCCAACACACCGCGTCCGTAATTTTTTCATTACTAGTGCCATGATTACTTATTACTTCAATCGTTCCAGACCCACCCGATAGGCCTTTTCTCTTATTCGTGTGAAAAACATTAGTAGCTATTTTACCAATATCAGGCGTTCCAACTCTTAACACAATTAAATCATTCGGCTTTACCCAGAAGCTACTTTCAAAGTGCCACAGAGAGGTCCCGTTATGTTTAATTTCAGTGCCTTTTAAATTTATTTTATCAAGACCGGTCTCGATTTTTAACTCGATAAAGTCCATTTCATCATGATCTACTGAAACTTCATTAATTAAAATTTCATATAAATCGGTACTAGTGGCTGATTTAGGATTAGGGAGCCCTCTAGAGTGGGTGTAATTTAAATCAAGCGGAGCTCTGATGAGTTGCGGCACAAGCTGTTGTGTGTCGTCATTCCAAACTAGTATTTCACGTTCTTCGTAGTTTTTAGTGGATCGACTTAAAGTTTCAGGATAGTTCACTTCACTTAAGAGACTCCCAGTTTCATCTAACAACTGAATCACTCCACCTCCATTAGGCAGGCCAATTGGGCTGGGTAAAAAACTAAAGTAGGCTTCGTTTTCACTTATTTCGAATATCAAATTTTCACCGGTTAAACGGGCATTTTCACCGGCGTGTAAGTTTTCGATAAAATCTAAAAAACTTTTTGGAGGGTTTTTACCATTACTTATTTGCCAGCCACTCATATCAACGAGCTCTGAACCAAAGACCTTGAACTCAAACCATTCGCCCTCAAGGGCTAGCGTGTGGGGCGCTATCTCGGTTATTTGTATGCTTTGTGCTAGAGATAAACTGGGTAATAGTAGGGAAAAAACAAGACATTTGTACATACTATTGGTGTAATCTTTATTTGTGAATTTTGTAAGTGACGAGGTTAATGAAAGCTTCATGTAACTCCTGGTTTCAAAAGTCTGCTCGCTATCTTTTTGGGGAGTATTAAAATAGAACGGTGAAAAAACTATTACTTCGTGGTGGCGTTATATTAGGCATTTCGGCATTGGCCTCGAAACTTTTGGGGCTGTGGCGTGATCGTCTGGTGGTGTCGGTATTTCCGCCAGAGAGTGCGGATTTAGTATACGCGGCCTTTAGAATCCCTGATTTTTTCTTTTACCTTTTGGTCGGAGCCACCGTATCGGTCATTTTTCTGCCACGTTTGGTCGGGCTCACACAGCAAGAAAAAATAGAATATATGAGTTCCTTTTTATGGGGAGTCTTAATCTTCTTTGGGGGACTGAGTGTATTTGGATTTTTTGGCGTCACTTACTTAGTGCCTTATTTTGCTTCTGGTTTTGAGATCGAACTGCAACAACGCGTCGCCTCATTGGCCCAGCTGCTGTTTGGTTCAGTGTTTTTACTTTCACTTTCAAGTGTTTTTGCGGCATCATTGCAGGCACAACAACGCTTTCTTTCTATTGCCTTAGCGCCGCTGTTTTACATGGGGGCTATTACGTTAAGTCTTTTTATCTATCAAGACGCCTTCGGAGTAAAGATCGTGGGCTATGGAGCCATTATCGGTGCGCTGGTGCATTTATTAATTACGGCTGGTACTTATTTTGCAAGTGGACAAAAGCTGATGTTTGTATGGCAAAAACCACTAGGTGCTTGGCGTAATTTTTGGCCAGATTTTGGCCGTCGAGTTTTCAATAACATGGGTTTTCAAATAAATCAAACGGTCGACATTATTATCGCCTCGTTTTTAGTACTTGGCACCGTCACATCTTTTACGTTAGGCACCAACTTAGGACATTTTTTGCTTTCGATTGTGGGTTTGTCTGTTGCGAACTCGGCTTTTCCAAAACTCTCTAATGCGAAGCATGATTACCCAGCCCAACGAGTAATTTTAAAACACGCTTTTAAATGGATTTTGGCGATCTGTGTGCCAGCGTCAATCGTGTGTGCGGTGTTTTCTGCCACTATACTGCAAATACTCTTTAATTTAGAGGGTGAACGCCTAATGATGACTCAAACGGTCTTTTTTTGGACGGTAATTAGTTTGCCTCTAGCTTGCACGTTGCCCGTTTTGGCCAGAGTGTTCTTAGCCAACGACGACACCACGAGTCCTCTTTATGCCACCTTCACCTCTTTATTTGTGGCTACCAGCACCGCTGCGTACTTGTCACTGGTGTATTTGCCAGCAGATCAGGCCATTTTGGGACTCGCAATTGGTAATTTTATCGCCAATTCTCTCGGTTTTATTTTATTTATGGGTTTAATCTGGCTGAAATACGAAAGACATCATGTTTAAAGACACCTTTACCGTTCTCGAAGCCGAAGCTGGACAGCGTGTTGATGCGCTTTGTTCTAAGAAGTATCCACACATATCTCGTTCTCGCTGGACGAAGCACGCGCAATTTTTATGTAACGAAATGGAGAAGGCGGCCAAAACTAAGGTTAAGGCGGGTGATGAATGGGAAGTGACTTGTGCCGAAGAATCAAATGTTGACCATTTGGAGCCTTGGGATTACCCACTTGAAATATTAAAAGAAACCGACAGTTATTTAGTAATTAACAAACCGTACGGTATTTCCGTACACCCTTCTAGTTCTGAAAACACGAACGAAACAGTAGTGAATGCGCTGGTGCATCACTTAGGATCTAATTTAGCCGAAAATTATGATCAAATTGAAGGACGAAAAGTGGCTCGACCAGGGCTCGTTCACCGTTTAGATAAAACTACATCAGGTGTGTTGTTGATTGCCAAAACAAATAAAGCACATCGATTTTTTCAAGACCACTGGAGTGAGTTTGAAAAAACTTATTACGGTTTAGTACAAGGAGGTCCACCGGATACGGGGTTAATAGAATCAGGTATTAAACGAGATCCTTACAATCGTAAAAAAATGAGAGCGACACAAGAATCAGATAAATGGTCTGTGACCGAGTTTGAAACCATTTCAACCAGACCTGGAAACGATGTGACCGATAGTGAGTCCCTTTTGAAAATTAAAATTAAAACAGGCCGAACGCATCAAATTAGAGTGCACTTAAGCTCCATTGGTTTTCCGATTATTGGAGATGTTTTATACGCTGGGCCAGAAGCAAAACGAATTATGCTGCACGCCACCAGCTTAAAATTCAAAGACCCGGACACGGGAGAAGACGTGTTTGTTGAAAAAGAACGACCGTTTGCGGTTGCGAAGTAATTAAAAAATTGTCATTGCGAACCAGTAAAGCGAGACCGGTCTCTTTAAAAAGACCGGTCTCATGATTTTCTCTTCTTAACCTTTAACAATCACCGCTTTAATCCGTCTAACGCCTCGACCAGAAGATTGTTCTTTCTTAATTTTAAACGTGCCGCCTAGTTCGGAGGTGTTTTTTACGTGTGGTCCACCACATAGTTCTCGTGTCCATACTTTGCCGGTATCATCTTTAAAGGTGAATACTTTAACAATGTCTGGATACCGTTCCCAAAAACTCGCTTCAATGGTTTCGTCTTGTTCCGCGTCCGCTTTAGGAACTTCTTCGTAAACTTGCTCGGCATTAGCCGCAATCGCGTCATTAACATAGGCTTCTACTGCCTCTTTTTGTTCTGGTGTCATGGCTTCACCATGCGTGAAATCAAATCGCAGTCGTTCGGCGGTAATATTTGAGCCCGCTTGGTGTACATGCGTTCCTAAAACTTCGCGTAATCCGGCTAATAGCAAATGCGTGGCTGTATGCAGCCCTGTTTCTTCTTCAATGTTCTCTCGGCTCATCCCGCCTTTAAATTTACCTTCAGCTCCAGCTTTTGATAAGGCCTGATGCGCTTTTTCGGCTTCTTTAAAACCATTTGTATCTACTTTTAAATCTTTCTCTGCGGCAAGCTCTTCGGTCATCTCAATCGGGAAACCGTAGGTTTGGTATAAATCGAAAGCGACTTCACCGCTTATGGTTCCACTCACATCAGTGGCAACTTTTTGAAATTGTTTTTCTCCTTTTTCAAGCGTGGTTCTAAATTGTGATTCCTCTCGGGTCAACTCTTCTAAAATGAAGGTTTTATTTTTGGTAAGTTCTGGGTAAGCCCCACTTAGTTTGGTGATGGCTGCTTCTGCAATGGTGTGGCAAAAATCGCTTTGCACCCCTAATTTGCGACCATGTCGAACGGCTCGACGGATCAGTCGTCGTAAAATATAGCCTTGATCAACATTTGATGGTGTCACGCCGTCGCCTAAAATAACCGTCGCACTTCGTAAATGATCGGCCACAATTCGAGCCGAATTATGCGCGTCGGTTTCGCCTACGGGGTTCTCAACGATGCCGTTAAATCCACTCACGCTAGCAATAGCTGCTAGAATTTCTGTAAAAGCATCAGTTTCATATACCGAAGTCTTGCCGTTTAATACCGCTACCGTTCGTTCGAGTCCCATTCCTGTATCAACATTTTGAGCCGGCAGGTCTTCTAAGTTACCGTCCGGGAGTTTGTTAAACTGCATAAATACGTCATTCCAAATCTCAACCCAGCGCGGGTCTTCCCAGGTTTCTTGGTACGGTTTGTCTAGTTCTGGATCGTTCGCGTCGCCCGTCCAATAAAACATTTCACTATCGGGGCCACAAGGGCCGGTTTCACCTTTTGCCCACCAATTTTCAGCAGCATTTAGATAAGCAATTTTTGCAGCCGGCATACCGCTTTTTTTCCAAATATCAGCGGCTTCCTCGTCTCGGGGGGCATTGTCGTCACCTTCAAACACACTCACCGCTAATCTTTTAAGGGGAAGCTGTAATTCTTTGGTTAAAAATTCGAAGCTCCAGGCAATTTGGTCCTCTTTAAAAAAGTCACCCAAGCTCCAATTACCCAGCATCTCAAAAAAGGTTAAATGCGTCGCATCGCCCACTTCTTCAATATCGCCCGTTCGTACGGCTTTTTGGCTATTAGCGAGTCGCGTGCCTAGGGGGTGTGACTCACCCATTAAAAAAGGCACTAATGGGTGCATTCCTGAATTAATAAATAACGCCGTTGGGTCATTTTCAGGAACCACACCGGCGGAAGGGATAATGGCATGGCCTTTAGATTTAAAGAATTCTAACCATTTTGTACGGAGATTGTCAGTTGTGTATTGCATGTTAATAAGGAGGATTTATGAAAAATGGATCCCCGCCTACGCGGGGATGAGCTCAGGCTAGCCGCTCGGAAACTCGCGGGGCTTCACTCTCTTGTAAAAAACTCGAATTGCTCGGGCTCGCCCTTCGCCAACGGAATCAGAAGAAAGTTCTGGGAAGTTATTTAACACCCACATATGCACCACTCGTCGGAAGTAAGGAGGCATTGGGGGTAGTTTTATTTCACCTAAATTTCGTTCTTTCATCATCTCAATAAATTTACTCGCTTTGGCGATTACTCGGTCTTCTTGGTCTTTTCGGTAATGGTCAACATCGACACACACAAATAAATTTTCATTGTTTTGAGAGTACAATACATTCTTGAGAATAGTTTGAATGGCGCTTAATGTTTCGCCGTTCTTGCCAATCAGTCTGGCAGGATTCGAACATTCAATATTTGCCCGGTATTGTCCATGCTCTTCTGAAATGGTAACACAGTCATAGTCTGCTCCAAATTTATCTAAAAGGAGCTTCAACGCTTTTTGCAATATAGTTTCCATGTGGGTTCAAAGACGTAAATAGGGTTCAGAATATATTTTAGAGCCTGATATTGAAAGTGTCAAAAAAACGGTAACCTCTAAAGGCTAATTGTTTGGGGTTCGGCTTAAATAACTTTATGATTTAAATAATGAATCGATTTGAAAAACTTGATAAATGGTTGCGAACGTCTGAATGGAATGGGATTTTAGTCACAAAACCGGAGAATATTGGTTATTTAACAGGGTTTTGGGGAAGTTTTGGCATGTACTTGCAAACGAAGTCCGGCGGACGCTATTTGTTAACGGATGGACGCTACGAGGTTTTGGCTTCAGACTTAGCAACGCAAAATAATTTTACGTTTATTCGCTTTAAGAGCGAGGCACCGAAAGACTTTATAAAAACAGTTACTGGGACTTTGTGCGTCGAATCGAGCCTCACACTTTCAGAATTAAGTCGCCTGAAAAAATGGTTTAAAGGGGTTGAAATGAAAGTCCAATCTGGGGTGATTGAGAAGTTCAGAAAAGTTAAATCTCAGTCAGAGTTAGATATTATGCGAGCGGCTCAAGCACACGTAGATGAAATTTTACTCCCTTTTCTAAAGGCTAATTTAAAACGGGGCGTGAGCGAATCCCAACTTAAATTTAAACTCGATCAAACGCTCAGAGGGGAAGGTCGATTTGGCTTAAGTTTTGAGAGCATTGTTGGGTTTGGCACGGGCAGTGCTTTACCGCATTATGAGTCTGGTGATCGAAAGCTAAAACAAGGCGATAACATCTTAATTGATTGCGGCGTGATTGACCGACGGTATTGCTCGGATATGACACGAAATTTTTGTTATGGTTCGCCAAGTGAAGGCTACTTGAGGGATTATGCCTTATTGTTGCAAGCTCAAAAAAATACTTTAAATCAGGTTAAATCTGGAGTTAAGGTCAAGTTTTTGGATTCGTTTTGTCGGGAGAAAATGGGTAAAGAATCTGAATTGTTTGTGCATTCATTGGGGCACGGCGTGGGCTTAGAAATTCACGAAGCGCCCACGTTATCGGCTAAAAGCAAAGATGTTTTACAAGGACATGAAGTGGTAACGGTTGAGCCTGGTATTTATCGACCAAATCAACACGGAATTCGAATTGAAGACACTATGATTGTACTAGAAAATGGTTGTGAAATTTTAACTAAAACAACGAAAGAATTATTAAGCTTTGATGAAGAAGGCCGCGTGCAAGTGCTCCTTGGCTGAGCATAATTTTGGAAATGAACTATGTGCCTTATTTACTCGGCTTGCATCGTCGCCTAAATTTAACGAAACCGCGGTTTGATAAGCTAAATAAATTTTTTGCGGGAGA
>CAMZKS010000083.1 GCA_947311285.1 uncultured bacterium
AAACTGTCAGTGTTACCGCCCCAGCCGTGTAAAAAAATAACTGGATGCTCTCCATTTCCCACAACAACGTAGTGTGTTTTTAATTTTTGAACTTCAATGAAATGGTGGGTAGCTTTGATCATATTACGTCAAAATTTTAATGTTTTTTTATCTAAAACAAAAGCCGAAGCGTTTAAATTTTTCTAAAACTTTTTCTGGAGACAAAAATGAATTACAGTGTTCAAGAACTAATTGAATTTTTATGAATAAATCTATTTTGCCGGTATTCGCTTTTAGCCTCTTGCTAGTGGCCTGTGGGAAAGACGAACCTATTATGGTTAATAAGACCCCAATCACGCCCGTTCAAGTCGAAGCAGAGCGGCCGACCTTTAACACCGAAATTGATGATGATTCAGCTTTTGATGAAGCCTTAAGCTCGGTACCTTCAGATCAAACCCCTCAGTTTGTAGAAATTATTGATGATATCGACGCAGACTCAATCCAAGCTGCGGAAGTCGGAGAAAAGTTGGCGTTAGAATCAGACGAAGATAAAGCGGCCCGAGCTAAATCGGAAGCGCGTGGTGTGGCCAGAAAACAAATTAGTGACTCAAACACGGCTTTAGGACTAGAGTTTCGTCCTTATTCAGCTGATTTGTACGCTCAGGTTAAAGGCGTGCGACCGGCGATTATTTATTTTACGACCGAGAGCTGCGAAAAATGTGCCGAGTGGGAAGCCTCACTTCGTTCTCAGGCTTCGGCGTTTAGTGATAAAAATGCTTTGATTTTAATGGCCAATTTTGACGAAGAGGCAGAGCTTGTTTCAGAAATGGGTATTAAAGAGGCTGGCTGGGCTATGATGCTCACCGGGGTAGGTGAATTAATGGGGCCAAGACCAACGGAAAGACTGACTAAAGAGGACTTAGGTTTTATTTTTCAGTAGTCTCGGTTGCGAAACTCTTTAGGACACACTTAGCTTAGGTGTTATGGTTGATGGCGAATTTTAATCGCCAGAATTGTATGGAATATTTGTTGTTATTACTTTTAGGGGGCGGAAATTTATGGGTTACATCAAAAAATTTGAAGTGTGGATTATTAGCCAAGGATATTTTGGCGAGACAGCGCTTGAAGAGCCGCTGATTGAAAAGGTTAAAAGCTAAAAATGATAAAACTTAAAAAACATGATCGTACGGTCATCACGTTACTTTTGGCAATAATTTTATTAGGCTCTGCGTATGCCTTTAAAACATACCAGAACTCAACGGTTACCTCAGCAGTAACTAATTTAGATAAGATTACTGAAATGAATAAAGAACAAGCGCTCGCTATTATTAAACAAACAGAGGACAAATCCACCATTGCTAAAGAGGTGTGGAGGGCTTTAGGTCTAACCGAGTTGGAATACGAAGTGTTGTGGCAGGCTTCAACCGAGCGGCCAAACACAAGCGTGTTAAACAATGAAAAACGCAAAGGTAAGTTTGTTACTAAAGCCTGTGGGCTGGAAGTATTTTCATCAGAACATAAATACGAATCGGGCACGGGGTGGCCTAGTTTCTATGAAGCCAATAAAAAGAATATTGTTTTAAAAGACGACTATTCGTGGCTTGGAGTTAAACGAACCGAAATTTTAAGCACCTGTGGCGAACACTTGGGACACTTGTTTAATGATGGCCCAGAACCGACAGGTTTGAGATATTGTATGAACGGCGCGGCCCTTACTTTTGTGCCGGAAGAGTAATATTTAGAGGCTAAAATTTATCAAATTATTTATTAGCCCAAGGGGTAGGAGAGAAGGAGAGGTAAATTCAAGGTGGAGCTTGAATTTTCATTAAAGAGGAGCCAACTTGATCGTTAAACCATTAACCACTACTATTTATGAGATTAAAAAATTCATTTAAACTTTATGTCTAACCCACTCAATCATCGTTCTCATGTTGTAACTCAAGGGCCAGCGCGCGCGCCCAACCGAGCCATGCTGCGAGCCGTGGGCATGAGTGATGAAGATTTTGACAAACCGCTCATTGGAGTGGCTAGTGGTTGGAGCCAAACTACTCCTTGTAATGCACATCTTAATATTTTAGCCGAACAAGTTTGTATTGGTATTTATGAGGCGGGCGGTTTTCCACAAACTTTTGGTTACCCAACCGCCTCCGATGGTGTAGGAATGGGGCATGAGGGCATGCGTTACAGCTTGCCGTCGCGTGAGTTAATTGCCGATTGTATTGATATGATGGTGGGTGGTAGTCGCTTTGACGCCTTTGTTGGTATTGGCGGTTGTGATAAAAATATGCCAGGGAATTTAATGGCGATGGGGCGTTTGGACGTGCCGGCTTTGTTTTTGTACGGGGGAACGATTTCACCAGGTGTGCACCAAGGCGAAGACATTGATATTGTCTCGATTTTTGAAGCCGTTGGGAAATACCAATGTGGCTTGATTGATGAAGACGAGCTAAGCGCGGTAGAAAACAAAGCGATCCCGAATCACGGGGCTTGTGGCGGCATGTACACGGCAAACACTATGGCGTCTTGTTTAGAAGCGATGGGGGTTAGTTTGCCCGGTTCATCGTCTATTCCAGGTACTAAATCGGCTAAATTGCTGGATGCTCGTGCGGCCGGAAAAGCTATTTACAACGCCGTTGGAATGGGGCTCACGTCACGAAAAATCATGACAAAAGAGTCATTTGAAAACGGAATTATTACGGCTTTTGCGCTTGGAGGTTCTACAAACTTAGTATTACATTTATTGGCGGCAGCGCATGAAACGGGCGTAAAATTAGAACTAGACGACTTCAATCGTTTAGGCCAGAAAGTACCTCATTTAGCGGATTTAAAACCGGGAGGAAAATATGTGATGGAAGATTTGTACAACGTTGGTGGCGTGCAGGGCGTTATGAAAATATTACTGAAAGAGGGATTGCTTCATGGTGAGGCTTTAACGATTACCGGGAAAACCGTTGCCGAAAATTTAGACGCACAACCGGCCTTAGCTAGTGGCCAAAAAATCGTATTAGGGTTTGAGAGCCCGCTTAAAGAAACGGCGCCCATTAAAATCTTACGAGGAAACTTAGCACCGGGTGGCGCGGTACTTAAAACTTCGGGTTTAAAGGTAACGACGATTACCGGTCCGGCCAAAGTGTTTGAATGTGAAGAAGATTGTTTTGAAGCCGTTAAACAAGAAAAAATTAAAGCCGGTGATGTAGTGGTTATTCGTAACGAAGGCCCGAAAGGCGGTCCAGGAATGCGAGAAATGTTATCTGTTACGGCGGCGCTTTGTGGTCAAGGACTTGGTGAATCAGTCGGGCTTCTAACTGACGGTCGTTTCAGTGGAGGCACTCATGGCTTAGTGGTCGGACATGTAGCGCCGGAGGCGGCCTTAGGCGGCCCGATTGGTGCCGTACAAGATGGCGATATTATTACTATGTCCGAAGCGAGCGCTGAACTTTCAGTTGAACTGAGTGATGAAGTTATTGCCCAACGGGTTGCGGCTTACGAAGTTAAGCCAGATAATTACAACGCGGGGTTTATTGGTAAATACCGAAAACTGGTAAAATCTGCCGAGCAAGGCGCGGTGACTTCGGAGTTTAATGAACGGCCGGAGTAAGGATTTAACCTTTCTAGGTCGACCTAGATTTTAAGAATTTAAAATTGAATCCGCCACAATTTGTGCCGAAATCGCCGCAAAAGAAATATTGTAACCGCCACATAACCCGTTGGTGTCCATTATTTCACCAGCAAAGTGTACGCCTGGAGCGAGCTTTGATTCCAGTGTGGCGGTGTTTATTTCTTCTAGTTTAACGCCGCCTTTGGTCGTCCAGCTAGACGGGTAATTTTTTGATTGAACTTGGGTAATCGGGTAATGAAAAATAGTTTGAATCAACTTGTGTAGCTTGGTTTTAGGTAAGTCCGCAATCACAGTTTCAATGCTTAAATCGGCTTGTTGCAGAAAAAAGTCACTTAAGTTTTTAGTGAAATGTTCGCGTAGTAACGCTCGCAGTCGGATGGCTCCTTGGCGGTTCGCATTAATTTTATCGCGTAATTCGTTTTCTTTTAACTGGGCTGTGAAACACAACTCAATACTTTCACTTTCTCGAAAAGCGGAGAAATCAAGTACCGCGGGACCGGATAAACCAAAGTGGGTAATAACCATATCATCTGTTACCGTCTTTTTGTTTTGAGTATCGGTTAAAATACCTTCAAAGCTGACGCCTTTAAGTTCTCGTAATACTTTATCGGTAAAGATAAGCGGAGAGAGTGATGGTTGCACTTCTGTGATGCTGTGGCCTAGTGCTAACGGGAGTTGGTAGATTTTATCAGTGTCGCCTAAGTCGCGCATTCTAAACATACCCCCACCACTTAAGATTACTTTATCAAAAAGTTCAGTCTTTTCTCCTTGAGGGGTTTCAAAGGTGATTTTAAATAAACCGGATTCAAGTTTTTCTATGTCGAGAGCTTTATGTTCTAAACAGAGTTTTAAATTTTTTTGTGTGACTACTTTCTCTTTTAAACGAGCCACTTCTAAGGGGGCATTTTGAGAAAGGAGTAAGGCTCTATTTTTTTCCCATTGATACTCAATACCAAGGACTTTAAAGATAAGGTGTCGGTTTTCAAAGTGAGGGTTTTTGAAAAGTCGTTTTAATAAATTACTCGATTGTGAACTAAACTCTTTGGCAGAAAACTTTTTGTTGGTCACGTTCATGCGCCCACCACCGGTGGTTTTAAGCTTTTCGCCTACATCTTTATTTTGATCAAATAGAAACACTTGGCCGTTAAACTCGCTCAGCAGTAAGCTGGCGTAAATACCGGCTGGCCCGGCACCGATTATGGCTATTCTGTTTGTCATTGCGAGGCTAACGTACTTTAAATACATGGCGAAGCAATCTCATGAAATCACTATTTAGACACAAAAAAAGTTAAACAGATTATTTTACTTAAGATGAATTGTGATGGTGTTTACTACTGAGATTTATTTTTTAGTCTTAAGCGCTCGTTTGTTTGTGCTTGTTCCACTTCTTTAAGCATAAAGTGTGTCAAAATAATTCGGATAGCCACGACGGTAATAAGTCCGGCTAAATCACGCCAGAACTCAGCGCCACTATCGAGTAAAATCGTATCAATGATGTCTTTCCCGACCATGAAATCTAGGCCCAAAATAATATGAGACCCGAGTACTAAGCGAACATGTTGAAAATTATGCTCATCACGAGTGACTACGTAATGATACAAACCTTTTATCGATCCAATGGTAATAATCCCAATACCAATAGCTCCAATAAAGAGTGACAAGCCTTTAACAAGAGTGAAAATGATTTCAGTCATTAGGCCATTATAACCGAAAAACAAGATTTTATCAACCTACTGACAACCGCTCTGACAAGCTTTAAGTGATTTGAAAGGTATTTCGGCTTCACAGCCCACTAATGTCACTGTTTCACATTCGTTGGTGTCGGGGTTAAATGCCGCTCCAGTAAAAGTTTCTTGGCAATTTCCAAGGCTAATAGCGGGTGCTTCACAATTTTCCGTGCTGGCGACATCGACGGTACAAAAGCCTTCATTCAAAACGACCGCGCCATAACGTTCGGCATAACATTTATTTAAGTAACCGTTTTTATTGTTCCCAATTAAACCACAAACCGGGTTTTGGGTTTCATCACATTCTAAGCCGGCATTTACTACCGTTGGTAAACACATGCCTCGGGTTTGATCTGTGCCTTCAAACTGACAGCTTAAGCCGCTGGCACATAGTTTATCTGTGCTTGGTCCGCAACTATCACCTAAACGAGAAATAGCTTCTGGTTTAATTTTATTAGAACCGGTTTGATTGATGTCAATCGCTGTAGGAGTACTGGTTTTGTCAGCATCCGTAGTGGGAGTGGCACAAGCCACAAGTGTTAAAGCCAAACTGAAAAGGAATAAATGTTTCATCACGCACAATTGTAGAAATAAGCGATCGAAACACAATAATTTTAGAGTTATGTCTAAATTAATAACTACAAAGAGTACAGAAATTTCTTTGGATTATTGGGAGTTGAGAAATTATTTAGGCGTTGCAGATACTAACTATCCTGATTTTAAATCATTCAAACGCTGGGTTCTTAAGCCCCAAGCGTGGTAATTACAGCTTTTCGAGGCAGAACATGCGGAACGTATGGTAACAGAACTGGCTAAGCGTGAGGTAGAACGGCAAGCTGTAACCGCCGCCCAAGCCGCAGAAAAAACCTTACAAGCCAAATTTGACGCTCATAATATGAAAGACCCCACATATCGCGCCTATGTCGAAAAGGCTTTGGCTGAAGGGGAAGCAGATATAGCCGCTGGCCGCTGTGCGCCTATAGGCGAGGCTTTAAAAACTATGGCCACAGAAA
>CAMZKS010000084.1 GCA_947311285.1 uncultured bacterium
GTGCCCAGATTTGATTAAATTGAGTTTTAAAGTCTTCAGGACTCATAGAATCTTCGTCTTTCAGTAATTCTGATAAAGCTATCACTGACTGAACTGGCACCTTTCCTTCCCCTTGTCGAGATTCAATACCAGCCGTTAAACCAGTCAAAATTACGGTTTCTAATGACTCTCTTTCACTAATAATTTTAGCTAATGCTTCTGGAGATGGCAAATCACCATCAGGTTGAGCTGAAGGCGCATTTTGAAAAACAAAACTTAATTTAACTGGAACCGAGTATTTATTTAGTAATTTCATTAAATATTTTTTAGTTTTTCGTCGAAGTCCGCTTCAAATTTTTCAAATTCCACGGCTTCTTTCTGGTTAATTTTTTTGTTTAAGTCATTCACTTCGTCCATACTGGCCACCGTGCCACCAAACGCGCTTTTACGATTGTTTCGTTTCTGACCGCGGTACCAAGTAGTTTTAAAAAATCTATTCATAAGGTAAAAAATTCTTATGATTATAGCACAGATAAGGCTAAAAAACAAACCTCATGAATAAGGCGCAAGTGCAGGCTCAAATGGATTTACTGCGCGATAAGATTCGTGAAGCTAATTACGCCTATTTCACGCAAAACCGTGAAGTCGTGCCAGAAAGTGTGCGTGACCAACTTAAGCAAGAACTAATCGCCTTAGAGACTCAGCACCCAGACCTTATAACGGCCGACTCCCCTACCCAACGAGTCGGCGCGGCGTTAGATAGCAAGCTACCAAAAATTACGCATAAAAACCGAAAATATTCTTTGGGTGATGCGTTTAATGCCAACGAACTCATGGAGTTTGATGAGCGCGTTAAAAAGTTTTTAAAGGTAGAAAATTTAGAATATTCTTGTGAATTAAAAGTCGATGGTCTCAACATCACCTTGTGGTACGAATCGGGAAAATTGGTGCGCGCCATAACCAGAGGTGACGGTTTTATTGGTGAAGACGTGACCCACAGCATTCGCACTTGTGAGAATCTACCTTTAACCCTCACTTCGGAGGTCGACCTTGAAGTCAGTGGTGAAGTTTTTATTGAAAAAAGTGATTTTGAAGTGCTTTCAAGGTCGACCTTGATTACTCAATCAGCAGAACCCAAGGTCGACCTTGAAGTAGTTGAGGAAAAAAAGTTTGCCAATGCTCGCAATTTAGCCGCCGGCAGCGTACGACAATTAGACCCCAAAGTGGCGGCAGAACGACACTTGAAAATATTTTTATATGAGCTCGGTGATTTTTCAAGGTCGACCTTAATTTCTCAAAGCGACATGCTCAAGGTCGACCTTGATTCACCTAAAACACAAACTGATTTATTTAACTTTTTTGAAAAACTACACCTCCCCCATCAACCAAACACCAATTTCACACTACATAATGATATTCAATCTGTGATCAAATTTTGTGATCAGTGGAGTAACCCCAAAACACGTGAAACCTTGAATTATGACATTGATGGTATTGTTATTAAAGTGCACCGTTTAGACTATCGCCAGCGTTTAGGACATACCGCAAAAACGGCTAAATACGCCATAGCGTTTAAATTCCCTGCTGAAGAGAAGTTTACCAAGTTACTCGATGTGCAATACCAAGTCGGTCGTACTGGCGCTATTACCCCCGTCGCTATTTTGGATCCGGTAGATTTAGCCGGCTCAACCGTCGCTCGAGCGACATTGCACAACCGCGAAGAAATAGAGCGCAAAGGCGTAAAAATTGGCGATCAAGTAATTGTTCGTAAAGCCGGTGATATTATTCCCGAAGTATTAGAACCTATTATTGACCTGCGAACGGGAGACGAAAAAAAGATCGTTTTTCCCTCCCACTGTCCAGAGTGTGAAGTCGCTTTAGACTTAGAGGAAACCGTCGCCCGCTGTAAAAACTTAGACTGCCCCGCCAGACATCGGCAAAGCTTATTTTATTTCGCTAACACTCTTGATATAGAAGGTCTTGGGCCTAAATCCATCAAAGCAATGCTCGAACTTAACTTAATACACACTCCCTCCGATTTTTGGCAGTTAAAACCGCTAGATTTAGCAACCGTTCCAGGCTTCAAAAGAAAGAAGATTGAAAATTTAATCACCGCCTTAGAAGCTAAAAAAATACTCACCTTAGCGGAAATTTTTACCGGTCTGGGCATTCGTTTAATCGGCGCTGAAAATGCAAAAATATTCGCACGTTATATAAGAGAACACTTAGAGTCCCCTACTTTACCAGCCTTAAATCAATTTTTAGAAACCTTTGACGCTGGCGCCTTGCAAGACGCATTTGTTCATTTAGATAGCGTGGGCGAAAAAGTCGCCTTAGCTATGTCTGATTACTTAAAATCAGATAGAACAAAAAAATTGTTCAAAGATTTTGAATCTGTAAACATAGAGCTGCATTGGCCAGAAGAGATAATAGATAATAATAGTATTTTTACGGGTAAGAAGTTTGTTATTACTGGCAGCTTTGAAACTTTATCTCGCGAAGAAATTAAACAAATGGTAACCAAAGGCGGCGGTAAAATTTTATCTGCCATATCTGGCAATGCCGACGTATTAATATGTGGATCTAAGGCAGGCAGCAAGTTAAAAAAAGCCCAAGACTTGGGCTTAGCTATTTGGGAAGAAGATAAAATCACTGACACAAAAACGAGTAACGATGAGGCTGAGGGAGTTTTAAGCTTGTTTTAATCCCTGATAAGCATCAAGCATAAAGCTATTTATGAAAACTTAACTTTGACGTGTCAGCAAAACCTTTTAGAATCTCGCTGATTGCTTAATCGCACCGTAAAAAGTACTTATAAAATATTTTAAATGAAAAGTCAAATTCTGCAACGTTTCGCTTTTGTAGTGATCATCACATTGATCGCTGGAGTCTTCTCGGTTCCAAACCACATTATTAAAAACATTTTTGGCGAAGAAAATGTTATTACTCAAACCCTCGCTGATTACAAAATAACACTGGGGCTCGACTTAGCTGGAGGTACAGAGCTTGATTACCAAATTGATTTATCTGACGCCATTGCTATGAACAGCGATGATGACAACGCTAACAATGTAGATACTAATTCAATTGCCGAATCTGTACGAGACGCTCTTGAGCGTCGAGTTAATCCGGCCGGTATTGGAGAAATTATTGTTAAGCGATCTCAAGTAAACGTGGGCGATGAGACGCAACAACACATTTTGATTCAAATGCCACCTTCTTCAAATGTTGAAAAAGCTAAAGCCGATGCAGAGCAAGATAATCGTTTAGAATTTTTTGCGGAAGACCCAGCCGCACTAGCGGCTAAGCGAGTCGAAATAGCGGAAGCGATCACGATTGATCTCTTTAATACTAATTGGGAAACAGAAGCCCCTAAAGTAGCGGCTAATTTGGGTGGGACGCTTGAGAATTTTGATGATGTGTTACTTAGTAGTTTAACAGATCCTAATTTAGTAAAACAGCTACAAGACACACCTGTTGGTAGCGTGGTAGAAGAAATTTTAGAAATTCGAATTGATCCAGAATTCACGGTTAGTGAAGATGGTACTCTTAAAATTAACGGTAGCCCTTTTGCCCGAAACGTACTAGCAATTGCACACGTTAATAAAAAAACAAACGAAACAAGGACTGATACCGTTGAAGAATCAGCTGATGCACGACATATTTTATTTGCTTACCCAGGAGCCTTGCGAGCACCCGAAGATGTTAAGTACGCAAGTAAGGAAATAGCTAAAACCGAAGCGGAAAAAGTTTTACAAGAAATTAAAGATGGTGGCGATTTCGCTGAATTAGCCGCCGAATTTTCTACCGGCCCAACCGGCAGTGATGGTGGCAATCTAGGCACTTTTTCTCCTGGATCAATGGCCCCAGCCTTTAATGATGCGGTCTTTAATAAAGAATCCACGGGCTTAGTGCCTGAGTTAGTAGAAACTGATTTTGGTTTCCATATTATTGAAGTCACTAATTTACAGCCTGCCGGAGAAGCGACCGTGGAGGATACACGAATCAGTTATGACCTTATTACTTGGGATTCAGAAGCTATTACTTGGGCTAAAACCGGTTTGGGGGGAGCACAACTAGATATTGCTCGAGTTGGGTACGATCAAATTGGTCAGCCTTTGGTTGATTTAAGATTCACCCCAGAAGGCGGTGACATGTTTGCAGATATTACAGGCCAACTCGCTGCACGTAGCTGTCAAGCCGGTGCTTGTAGACTCGCTATTCAAGTGGGCGGTAAATACATTAGTACACCAACCGTACGAGAAAAAATTATCGGTCGAAACGCGCAAATCAGCGGTAGCTTTACTTATGAATCGGCGAAAAGTTTAGCCGATGGTCTTAACCTTGGGGCGATTGACGCACCGGTTATCTTAAGTGGCCAAACCACCGTTGAAGCTTCACTCGGAGCCGAGCAACTTTCAAAAAGTATAAAAGCCGCTTTCTATGGTTTCGCCGCAACGATAATATTTATGATTCTTATGTACCGAGTACCTGGAGCTGTCGCTGCCATTGCGCTCATTATATACGTGCTAATTTATGTCGCCTTACTAAAACTATGGCCCCCTTCACTTGGCGGCCCCATTGTTATGAGTCTGTCTGGTGCAGCAGGGTTAGCGCTCTCTATTGGTTTAGCCGTTGATGGAAATATTCTTATATTTGAAAGACTTAAAGAGGAACTAATAAAAGGTAGAACTTTACCTCAAGCTATTGATTTAGGTTTTGAACGAGCATGGAGCGCCATTAAAGATTCAAATCTTACCACACTTATCATCTGTATCATTCTTTTCTCTCTTGGAAGCTCAATCATCAAAGGGTTTGCTATCGCCTTGATCCTCGGAACACTGCTTTCAATGTTTACGGCCGTTATCGTCTCTCGCAACTTATTACGAGCTTTACTACTTATTCCAGGTATTAATAAATCCGTTCTTTTTGGAATCAACGATAAAGATATCAAAAACAAGAAAAAAAACTCAGGCACTAAAATCAGAGCCCGTAAAAACAGTAAATAACTCACGCACTTTGTTTCACTCAACCCATTGTACAACATGAACATCACTTCTCTTCGTCGCCTCTGGTTCTCAATTTCTGCCACACTCTTACTTGCTAGTTTAGTTATCGTTGGAGTATTTAGTCTTAACCTCGGTTTAGATTTCACTGGTGGTGCTCGTTGGGACGTTCAATTTGAAGAACCCACAACCGTCGCTGAACTTAATACTTTTTTTGCAAACCGATCAGAACTTTCTCAAGAAGTAGAGATCCAAGCTTCAACGGATAACACCTACCTGATTACTATTGAAGATTTACCCGACGCTGATATTCAAACTATTAGTGCCAGTCTTACCTCTGAAATAGGTAAATACGAACAAACCTCTTACCGAAAAGTTGATGCGACAATTGGGCAAAGCTTCAAGCAGAAAACACTTTACGCTATCGCAACAGCCTTAATTGGAATTATTTTCTTTGTGGCTTTTGCCTTCCGAAAAATTCCCGCGGCTATTAATCCATGGCGATTTGGAGGTGTGGCAATTTTAGCACTTCTTCACGATATCATTATCGTACTAGGTGTGTTTGTACTTTTGGGCGCCTTATACGACGTAGAACTAGACCTATCGTTTATTACCGCCTTACTAGCAACCCTTGGTTTCTCTGTAAATGATACCATTGTGATTCTAGACCGAGTGCGAGAAAATATTCGTCTACAAAAAGCGAGTGAAACCTTTGAAGACACCGTCGAAAAATCAGTAAAACAAACACTGCTCAGATCCCTTAATACTTCTGTATCAACCTTGCTACCTCTTGTGGCACTATTTATATTTGGAGCCGAATCTATCGCGCTCTTTGTACTCGCCCTGATTATCGGGATTGTGGTTGGAACCTACTCTTCGATTTTCCTAGCCGCACCAATGCTGGTTGAATGGAAAAACTGGGCTGATAAAAAATAAGCTGAATGCTGACTTGGAAAACACTGCACGAACAAGAGTTTCAAAAAACTTATTTCGTCCAACTCCAGTCATTTCTAGCCAAAGAAATCAAAGCGGGTGAGGTACTCTATCCTCATTCGCTTAATTTCTATAAAGCCTTTGATCTAACGCCTTTTAATGACGTAAAGGTAATAATGCTGGGGCAAGACCCTTATCACGGCCCAGGGCAAGCCCAAGGACTAAGTTTCTCTGTTCCCGCAGGATCTCGTACGCCACCCAGTTTACAAAACATCTACAAAGAACTAGCCACAAGCACTGGTTTTATAATTCCAAACCATGGTAATTTAGAAGCCTGGGCCGAACAGGGCGTATTAATGATGAATAGTTGTTTAAGTGTGCGGGCAAAATCTCCTGGTTCACATAGCGGAAAAGGTTGGGAAATTTTTACCGATACCATGATTCAATTATTATCCACCGAAAAAGAACATTTAGTCTTTATGCTTTGGGGCAAATTTGCCCACTCAAAACAATCGCTGATTAATAATCAGAAACATTTAGTTTTAACCGCTCCACACCCCTCCCCTTTTTCCGCCCATAAAGGTTTTTTGGGTTGTGATCATTTTAATCAAGCCAATGCTTATCTTTGTAAAAACAAGAGACAACCTATCAATTGGCAGCTTTAAAAGGATTTTCAATTAATGCAATACTATTAATTACCAATCACTTTACACTTTTTGCAAATAATTATACTTAGAGAGTAATACAAAAAAATATAAAAAGTCAGAATCTATTTATTTCTGTTTCTTCACTTATTTTAATACATGAAAACATCCATCATTGCTTCGTTTGCTTTCGCGCTTCTATTTGGTGGTACGACGTTAGCCCATAACCGTTATCCACAAAGCCAAACGCCACTAGTAAACATTAATTATAATCCAGCACCGACACACAATCAGCACGCGCATCAAAGAATAACGACCAATACCGCTACGTACTACACTCGTAATTATCCCGTTTCAAGTACGTATACGTATTTAACCACTCCTAATACTACTATTCACCAACCTCAATTTGCCTACTCAAGCTGTGCAAACCGATGCGATCAAGCACAACAACGAATCACGGTCACCCGTAAATTAGGAAGCCGAGGTTACACGTACCGAGCTCCTTCTGAGTACTCGGCTCAAAACTATTACGTCGTTACACCTCATAATAATCGTTATGATTATTATAACCGCCCCTCACACACCCTAACATATGTATCACCGTACCAAACACACAAATTAACCACAAATACCTATTATGGATTTAATCACTAAAGTTTAACGTTGAAAGCAACGCAAGCAAAAAACGTTGAGGCCTAGGCCTGAGCGTTTTTTATTTTTTACGTCTTATTCGACGTCCAAGCACAGCACTAAATCGTCTATCTCCATACAACCAGTACAGTACTAAGAAGCCCACTATTAAGCAAAAATACTGGTTTATGTTAAGTCCGTAAAATTCTGTCACGGGATTCCCTCTTAAAAATTGCAGAAAGAAATCAATTACAAGAAAATAGAGTAAAGTTTTTAAACTTAACACCCCAGGTGATTTTTTCCACTTATCTTCATGCACCTTAACCCACCACCACAAAGCAACATGCCCCACAAAAGCGTAAAGTGTCACTGGATGAACCGGATTAAGACTTTCTACTCCAAAAGTTTCATACTGAACTCCCCAAGGAAGATTTGTATCCGTTCCATAAATTTTACCCGTTAAAAAAGCCCCCCAGTCTGCAATCATTGCGGCCAGAAGCATCGGTAGCATTCCAGCATCTAACCAAGGACCAACCGCTGTGCCTTCACGTTTTAAATCTAAAAACATGGTCATTAAAAATCCAAGTAATGCACCCCAAAAATTTATATCACCATCCCAAAAGGCAAAAAATGAGGTGAGCCCAAAGCGATCAAAGATAGTCGGGTCTAATAAGACTGAAAACAAGCGCCCCAGTAAAATCCCCCCCAGCAACCAACGCCAGTAATGATGAAGAAAAAAATCTTTTGAA
>CAMZKS010000085.1 GCA_947311285.1 uncultured bacterium
ACGCTGCCGTTACGACCCCATCCCCCCTCACACTAAACACCGAGGTCGCTCCATCCGTTGCGTCAATAAATTTTGAACCACTGGCAATTGAACTATCACTCGAATCAAGTAATAACACCGTGTCGGCCGTGGCCCCTTTCAGGTTTAAATGAGCCACATTTACTCCCGTCGCTTCCGTATGTAATTTTGTATCCGGCGCCGGCGCCCCTATACCTACATTCCCATTAGCTAAAATCCGAATCTTCTCACTGTTGTTCACTAAAAATCGCGTATAATTATCTTTGGATATATGTACAGCCCAATTCCCATCACCATCTAACAAACCAAAGTGATCTCCGTTTGATCCATACACTCTCCCATATATATCATCTTGTTTATCTCTAAAAATTAATTGAGAGACATTATCATTATTGCTATCTACAAAAAAAGCTGAACCATTATCCCCATAAATTCGTTGTTGGTCGGTTCCAAATTTCAAACTTCGCCCTGTGCTCATTCTAATATTTCCATTCACGTCTAATTTATCAGCACCCGGAATTTTCCCAATCCCGATACTCCCTCCAAATGGCTGTAAAGCATAGCCAATAGCTGACACGCCATTATGCGCCTGCATTTCGTTTCCATCAATTGCCAATTGAGTTGATCCTGCGCCAATCAATAAACCAGCACTCGTGTCATTTACCGCATTAATATCTGCGTTATTTGCAATATGCAAAGCTGAAGTCGGACTCGTCGTGCCTATACCTACATTACCTCCGGCATAGTTAATGCCACCCGTAGCCGGATCCCAGGCTCCAGCAACCCCAGCATCAACATCTGTTCGAAGAGCCTCAATTTGAGCTCGTATTTCATTCATATGCGACGCTTTCAAGGTCGTCGAACCGGCGGTTATGCTTTCGCCCCACGTGATTGCGGCCTCTGTAGTTAAGGGCAATAATGAGAAAACAAGCATCAAAGGCGTTAGCAATATTTTAATTTTCATATGAGACTAATTTTATTTTCTTCTTAACTCTACAGCTAAAAACAAGAAACAAGAAATAAGTTCTGCAAAAAAGGCTTTGCAAAACTAAATGGGCATTTCATAACCACTCGTTTCAAGAATGTAATCAAACTGTTCTTTTGAGGTTGCATTATGTACGGCTACCTCATAGCTAATTTTTCCCTGGATTGTTTGGTACGCTAAAGATTGATCAAACATAACCATTTTACCCGAGTCATCGGTTTGCATCGCATTTGGAATCTGAAAAACTGAATTCTGACGGATATGATTTGAAACGGCATAATTAGACATCAAAATTTCATACACTAAAACGCGCCCCCCATCGGTTGATTCTAGCAAACGCTGGCAAACCACCATTGATAAAGTTGAGGCTAATTGAGATCTAACTTGTGATTGCTCTTCTGCAGGGAAGGCATCAATAATACGGTGAATCGTTTCCGCCGCACTATTGGTGTGCAATGTCGAGAAGACCACATGTCCTGTTTCAGCAGCAGTCAGGGCGGCCGATATCGTATCATGATCCCGCATTTCGCCTACCATTAGTACATCAGGATCTTCACGTAAAGCCGCTTTCAGGCCTCGCTCAAAACTAAAAACATCCCGTTCTAGATTACGCTGATGTACAATGCTTTTGTCAGACTCGATCAAAAATTCAATGGGATCTTCGAGTAAAATAAAATGCTCGGCCTTATTATCGGCTCGTGCTTTTATCATCGAAGCCAAGCTGGTTGATTTACCATGACCTGTAGCTCCGGTCACCAAAATTAAACCTTTGTTTAATTTTTTAGCGTGCTCTAGCACAAAATCAGGCAGCCCCGTTTTATCAAAGCTAGGCACTTTTGCTGGAATCATTCGGAAAGCCATCGCCACGCCTTCGCGAGTATGGTAAGCATTACCACGAAACCTGAATTTTTGGTTCGTGCTATGAACAAAATCAACGTCACGGTATTCCTCAAGTTTTGCTTGCTGTTGCTGACTCAATATATGCATTAAAAGCTCATCAATTTCTGCTTTTGAAATAACTTCTCCTACGGAACTAATTCGACCGTTGGTTCGCAAATAAACCGATCGCCTAGGACTAATATGCGTATCTGAAGCCTTTTTTTCTGCGGCGTAATTAAGAATTTTGTCTAGATCAATCATAGTTAAGAAATGTTGTTAAGCTCAAAGAGGGCCTTTAGTTGGTTTTTATCGGTAGCGTATTCATACGCCACTTCATTCGTAATTTGCTTAGACATAACCAAGCCGACTAAGGATTGCTCAAACAAGATCATCTGCCCGCTACTATCGGTTTGCATTACATTTGGAATTTGAAATATTTTATCCTGACGAATATAATTCGCAATCGCGTAGTTCATTGTTAAAATTTCAAACGCCAATACTCGCCCTTCTCCATTTGATTGAGGCACAAGCCGTTGTGAAACAATCATTGATAGATTTGAGGCCAGTTGACTTCTAACTTGCGGTCGTTGTTCGGGCGTAAAACTATCTAAAAACCGAGTAATAGTTTGCACGGCGGTATTAGTATGCAGCGTCCCCATAACCATGTGCCCTGTTTCAACTAAGGTTAAAGTTGAGGCCATTGTTGGGCGATCCCTAATTTCACCAATCATTAATACGTCTGGATCTTCTCTTAAAGAGCCTAAAATACCCGCTTCGTAATCCAGTACGTCTCGTCCAATTTCTCGTTGCTGAACGATACTGTTATTATTTTCAATTAAATATTCAATCGGATCTTCTACCGTTAAAATATGTTGCGACGTATGTTTCGCCCGAGCTTGAAGCAAGGAGGCCAAAGCTGAAGATTTACCTTGTCCAGTTGGACCTACCACCAAAACGAGTCCCGTTTTAGCGCTGAGCAAAATTTCTTCTACGAAACTAGGAAACCCTAGCGTGTTAAATTCTGGAACACTCGGCATGATTACTCTAAAACAAGCCGATAATCCGGTATTAGTAAAAAAAGCATTACCTCTTAATCGGTGTTCCCCTTGTGAAAAAATAAAATCCACTTGGCGTTCTGCCTTAAGGATCTTCATTTGAATAGGACTCAACATTTGTGCCACCGAAGTTTCAATGAATTCCTTTGGGATTGGCTCGCCCATGGGCTGCATTTTTCCATTCTTACGTATAAAAATAGGACTGCCTGCCACGAGATGCAAATCAGAAATATCATTTGTGGCTACGTAATCAATTACTTGCTTAATATCCATTGAATATAAAAATATCCAACTATTATAGCAGATCTCAAGCTAATTCACAATACCCTAAATCAGACTTTTTCTTGTGAAAGATTGACACGCGGGCGTCGAAATGGATTTTTACCGAGTGACATCGGATCTTCTTTTTTCATCCCAGCCCTTTTGGATCGTTGTTCTTCTATCGGTAATAAGGCCACCTCTTCACAATCTACACTGCAAGTATTATGGTGAC